>NZ_WXWO01000001.1:291398-340495 GCF_009904845.1 Vibrio sp. V38_P2S17PM301
GAGCCCCAAGCGGAGCCGGAAAGCGCATCGTCATCGAATGACGACAATGATCCGAAAAAGGCCGCCGTTGCCGCTGCCATCGCTCGCGCCAAAGCCCGTAAAGCCGCCCAAGAACAACAAGCCAAACCAGCACAAGATTCTGAGGAGAAAGAGTAGTGTCGTTCTTCATAGCCAGCTCTCCCCACGCACACAGCCGTCGAAGTACCCCAGACTTAATGAAGTGGGTTGCCGTCTGTGCACTGCCCGGTCTGGTCGCTCAAACGTACTTCTTTGGTTGGGGGACTCTCATCCAGTTGATTCTTGCCATTGTCATCGCCCTGAGTTTAGAAGCAATGATCATGTTGCTGCGCAAGCGACCACCAATGTCAGCGCTGCGCGACAATAGCGCACTAGTCACCGCTTGGTTACTGGCCGTCGCAATTCCGCCACTGTCGCCGTGGTGGATTGTTACTATTGGTCTGATTTTCGCGATAGTGATCGCCAAACAGCTGTACGGCGGTATCGGTCAGAACCCCTTTAATCCTGCCATGGTAGCCTACGTGGTACTACTGATATCCTTCCCAGTTCAGATGACCAGTTGGCTTTCGCCAGCCACCTTGCAGGAGACGCCTCTGACGTTCGGCGACGCACTGCATTTGATCTTTACCGGTTTCAATATTGAGGGGTTATCCCTGCAGCAGGTCCGAGCCGGCATCGATGGCGTCACTATGGCAACGCCACTGGACGCATTCAAAACCGCTCTCACCACAGGAAAAACACCTTTCGAAGCCATGCAGCAACCTCAGTTTGGCGGACTGGCGGGCGTCGGCTGGGAATGGGTTAATCTGGCTTATCTTGCAGGTGGATTGGCACTGATAAAGCTGCGAGTGATCAACTGGCATATTCCGGTCAGCGTCTTGTGTGGCCTGCTATTCACCAGTGGCTTGTTGATGATTGTAACCCCGGGTGAAACAGCCTCGCCACTCATCCATTTGCTGTCGGGCGCGACCATGCTAGGGGCATTCTTTATTGCCACTGATCCGGTGTCGGCGTCCACCACGATGAAAGGCCGACTGATTTATGGGGCGTTTATCGGCGCGCTGATGGTGATCATTCGCAGTTGGGGAGGTTTCCCGGATGGCGTGGCGTTTGCTGTTTTGCTGGCTAATATGTGTGTGCCGCTGATCGATTACTACACCAAGCCTCGAACTTATGGGCATTAAGGAGTGTTATGTTAACTGCAATTCGTAATAATGGCCTGACACTCGCCGTCTTTGCCTGCTTGTCGACCGGGTTGGTAGCATTGACCCAATATCTGACTAAAGACAGAATTGAAGTTCAGGAACAAGCACAGCTGTTATCGGTACTCAATCAAGTGGTGCCCACATCGCTGCACGACAACGACTTGTACCGTTCCTGTACTCTGGTGCGCGACCCGGCGCTTGGTACAACTGAAGCCATGCCGGTGTATATTGCGCGGCTTGCCGGTGAGCCTAGTGCAATGGCGATTGAAACCATCGCGCCAGACGGCTACAACGGTGCCATCAAACTGATCGTCGGTATTAGGCACGATGGCACCATCACTGGCACTCGGGTCCTGGCGCATCAAGAAACGCCGGGGCTGGGTGACAAAATTGATCTCAGAATATCCGACTGGATCACCAGTTTTACCGGGAAACAGGTTACCCCGCAAAACGAAGCCAGTTGGAAGGTGCGTAAAGATGGCGGACAATTTGACCAGTTTACCGGCGCGACGATCACTCCGCGTGCGGTGGTCAAAGCCGTTAAGAAAACCGCCATCTTCGTCGCACAAAATCAGGATGCGATCCTCGCACAACCCCTGACCTGTGGAGGCAACGATGAGTGAACATAAAACGCTGATCAAGAATGGCATGTGGGACAACAACCCGGCCCTGGTGCAACTGCTTGGTCTGTGTCCGTTGCTGGCGGTTTCGTCGACCATCACGAATGCACTCGGACTGGGCATTGCAACGCTGCTGGTGTTGGTCGGCTCGAATGTGACGGTCTCTTTGGTTCGCCACCACGTCCCTAAAGAGGTCCGTATTCCGGTCTTCGTAATGATCATTGCGTCGTTGGTCACCTGTGTTCAACTGCTGATGAACGCTTACGCCTACGGCTTATATTTGTCACTGGGTATCTTTATTCCTCTGATCGTGACCAACTGCATCATTATCGGTCGCGCCGAAGCGTTTGCGTCCAAAAATGATGTCCTTCCAGCGGCTCAGGATGGTTTCTGGATGGGACTTGGCATGACTTCCGTGCTGGTGGTGTTGGGTGCGCTGCGCGAAATTATTGGCAACGGCACCCTGTTTGACGGCGCAGATCTGCTGCTTGGAGAGTGGGCAAAAGTGTTGCGTATCGAAGTCTTCCACGTCGACAGCAGCTTCCTGCTCGCGCTGCTGCCACCAGGCGCATTTATTGGCGTCGGCTTTCTTATCGCACTGAAAAACATCATCGACAAACAGTTAGCCGCCCGACAGCCTAAGCAGGAAAAGCCTGCGATAGAACGCGTCCGCGTCACGAATTAAAACAATAAAACACCAGGCCAGCGTCTGGTGTTTATCCATTGGAAGCAGCCTTAAAATGAACAAAGAAAAACGCATACAGATCCTGGAGCGATTACGGGAAAACAACCCAAACCCGCAGACAGAGCTGAACTGGAGTAGCCCGTTCGAACTGCTGATCGCGGTATTATTATCCGCTCAGGCCACGGACGTCAGTGTTAATAAAGCCACCGACAAACTCTACCCGGTCGCGAATACACCCCAGACGATGTTTGACCTTGGCGTGGATGGCGTGAAAGAGTACATCAAGACCATCGGCTTGTTTAATTCTAAGGCGGAAAACGTCATCAAAACCTGCCGAATTCTGCTCGATAAACACCATGGCGAAGTGCCAGAGGATCGGGCGGCCCTGGAAGCGCTGCCTGGCGTGGGACGCAAAACCGCCAACGTTGTGCTCAACACCGCGTTTGGCTGGCCGACGATTGCCGTTGACACCCACATCTACCGTGTCTCAAACCGCACCAAATTTGCGATGGGGAAAAACGTTGACGAGGTCGAACAGAAATTACTGAAAGTGGTGCCTAAAGAGTTTAAGCTGGATGTGCACCACTGGCTCATCTTGCACGGTCGTTATACCTGTGTGGCACGCAAGCCACGCTGTGGAAGCTGCATTATCGAAGACTTGTGCGAATTTAAAGACAAAGTATATCCGGAAAGCTAGGAGCAAATTATGGCAAACGGTCGCATTCTTCACACCATGCTGCGCGTGGGTGATCTGGACAAATCGATTCAGTTTTACACTGAAGTTATGGGTATGCAGTTACTGCGTACCAACGAAAACAAAGAGTATGAATACACTCTGGCGTTTCTGGGTTATGGTGACGAGTCTCAGGGCGCTGTGATTGAACTGACTTACAACTGGGGCACCTCAGAGTACGACATGGGAAATGCATTCGGTCACATAGCGATTGGTGTCGATGACATCTACACCACGTGCGACACAATCAAAGCTGCCGGTGGTAACGTAACCCGCGAGCCTGGCCCGGTAAAAGGCGGAACCACACATATCGCGTTTGTGAAAGACCCCGACGGGTACATGATTGAGCTGATTCAGAACAAACAAGCATCCGCTGGCCTGGAAGGTTAAACCACATGAAAAGCGGTGCTGTCACCGCTTTTATTTTTTCGTTTACATGATAATAATTATCATTTAATCTTTGGTTTGATGCTAAGGGAGAAAATGATGAGCATACACGATTGGGAACAGCATACCTTATTGGCCGATACCGCGATGAGTGAGCAGGACCACTTACGCAGTATTTTGCATTATCAACAGGCATTGGCACTGAGTGAACACTTGTCTTTACAGGAAGAGATCGATCTGGAAGAACGGCTGATGATTTCAGTGATCTCCTGTCACAATCTGGCGCAATTCTGGCGCTCCATTGGTGACGACCATTATGAAGTAAAATACCTGCAACTGGCATCGGAGAAAGTACTGATGTTGGTGCCACAATGCCACAACCCCAATTGCGAAGCCTTCATTGACTCTTTAGGTTGCTGTAAAAAAGCGTTGATTGAGTTCATGAAACGCCATCCGGATCCGCGGATTGCCCATCAGGTAAAAGACATTGACTCGGTCACCAATTGCAACCAGATAGCCCGTTTTAAACTCAATTAAACAGGCGGGTCTGCTCCCCCACCTGTTTATGTCGCCACATTACACCTGAGTGCGGCCAAGAGAAATAACCACCCGACGGTTTTTGTCTTTCCCAATCGGCGAAGCATTGTCTGCGATCGGACGGCGCTTGCCATACCCTTGTACCTGAATCCGGTCTTCTGGCAGGCCAATCGACTTAAAGTAATCCCGCAGCACTTCTGCACGCTTTTCGGATAGAGCCTGACTGGCACTCTTGCCATCAACAGAATCGGTATAGGTCGAGACTAGCACCAAATCGATGTCCTGATTGTAGCGAATGTACTCGGCAATCTGAGCCAAACGTTTCTGCGACGCTTTGTTCAGTTGCACACTTGAGCGATCGTAATGCAAGATAGTGAAAGCGATGTCTTCAAAGCTGTAGGGCAGCAGATTGGCAATGCAGTCACTAAAAACGTTGTACTGCTGCTGAAACAACACCGAGGATAACGCCACTTCAATTCGCTGATCCCGGCTTTGCCAATCCTGGTAACTGAATGTCGGGTAGCGGCCTTGTTCCAGTTCACCCAATATTCCCCAAGCGGTCTGACCACCGATGTATCCGTCAAATTGTTTAAAAAATTGAATGGTAGTGATCCGCTCCGCCCCTTCTCCAGGGCGCCAGGCCGGCGGCATCGACACCAGGCTGACATTACGCGTATCGCCCATCGGACGTCGCATTTTCAGTTCGAAATCGAGGTTAATTTTTTTACTCGCACGGGAAGAAAACTGAGCGTCACCATAGTTGGGAATATGATGTACCAAACGGCATTCCAGAGGCGTATTCACCAGCATTTTCCAGCTCGACTGCTGTGGTGTGGCGACATAACGTTTCTCCTGCGCATTGACGCTGGACGTCGTTACGAGCAATACCGCCGATATCGCACTCAATAGCCATTTATTCATGTTCTCGATCTTCTCTTCCATATACGGGCGGCGAAGGCTTGCCGCTTACATCTTGTCTGAAATGAATCTGCAAAATCTGCGCCAATTAGTTTGGTGTTTTCTGCCGTGCGCTGGTTTTTATCATGTGGATTATCTGTAATAATGCCAGCCCTGTCACACAATCCTGGACTCCCATGACTGAACAAAATGAAGCATTGACGCTAAAAAAACGTTTTCGTGGCTATTTTCCGGTCGTTATCGATGTCGAAACCGCCGGGTTTAATGCCCAAACTGATGCTCTGCTTGAGATATGTGCCGTTACCTTAAAAATGGACGAGCATGGCGATCTCCATCCAGCGTCAACCATTCATTTTCACGTCGAACCTTTTGAAGGTGCTAATCTGGAAAAAGAGGCTCTTGAGTTTAACGGTATTCGCGACCCGTTCAGTCCACTGCGTGGCGCGGTCAGTGAAGCGGAAGCACTCAAAGAGATCTATAAACAGGTTCGCAAAGAACAGAAGGACGCGAACTGTAGCCGCGCAATCATGGTGGCACACAACGCAAACTTTGATCACAGCTTTGTGATGGCAGCCAGTGAACGCAGCAAACTCAAACGCGTTCCATTCCATCCTTTTGCCACGTTTGATACTGCCGCCTTAAGCGGCCTGGCGTACGGTCAGACCGTTCTGGCCAAAGCCTGTAAAGCAGCGGGGATGGAGTTTGATAATAAAGAAGCTCACTCAGCGTTGTACGATACTCAAAAGACCGCTGAGTTGTTTTGTGGCATCGTGAATAAGTGGAAAGCCCTCGGTGGCTGGCCGCTCGTTGACGAACCTAATAACGATAATAAGTAAACACAACCTATCGAGATTACTATGAATCCTGTTGTCATTTCTGTATGTATCATGCTGTTGCTGGCACTGATGCGGGTGAATGTGGTGGTCGCCCTCACATTCAGTGCCATTGTCGGCGGCCTGGTTTCCGGCATGAGCCTTAACGATTCGGTGGCTGCGTTTGAAAGCGGTCTGGGCGGTGGTGCCACCATCGCGTTAAGCTACGCCATGCTGGGAACCTTTGCGGTTGCGATTTCGAAATCCGGCATTACTGACTTGCTCGCTCAAAGCGTAATCAAACGCATCCACGGCAAAGAAAGTGGCGCCGCCACGACCGGTCTGAAATACGCCGTTTTGGTGGCCCTGGTGCTGGTCACCATGTCATCACAAAACGTTATTCCGGTCCACATTGCCTTTATTCCTATTCTGATTCCACCACTGCTGGGCGTGTTTGCCAAACTCAAGCTGGACCGCCGTTTGGTTGCCTGCGTACTGACCTTTGGTCTGATCACTCCTTACATGCTCCTTCCCGTTGGCTTTGGTGGGATTTTCCTTAACAACATTTTGCTCAAGAGTCTCCGTGACAATGGCCTGGCAGACGTCACCGCCAGCCAGGTTCCGACCGCCATGCTGCTGCCGGGCGCCGGAATGATTTTTGGCTTACTGGTCGCAATTTTCTTCAGCTACCGTAAGCCACGCGAATACAAAGAAACCACGCTGACACATGTTGACCCAGAGCCAAGCCACATCAATAAAAAGCACATCCTGATCGCGGCACTGGGCATTGTGGCAGCACTGGCCGTCCAACTGACCACCGGCTCGATGATCATCGGCGCTCTGGCGGGATTCATGGTGTTCACTTTCGGCGGTGTCATTGCCTGGAAAGAGACTCATGATGTCTTTACTAAAGGCGTGCATATGATGGCGATGATCGGTTTCATCATGATTTCCGCCGCAGGTTTCGCGGCAGTCATGAAACAGACCGGCGGCGTCGAATCTCTGGTACAAGCGCTGTCTGGCGGCATTGGTGATAATAAACCGTTGGCGGCATTACTGATGCTGGTCGTGGGCCTTCTTGTCACCATGGGTATCGGTTCATCTTTCTCGACCATACCAATCATTGCCACCATTTATGTGCCTCTGGCGATCGCTTTTGGATTCTCACCTATGGCGACCATCGCGCTGGTAGGTACTGCAGCAGCACTGGGTGATGCAGGCTCTCCGGCCTCTGACTCCACTTTGGGCCCGACTTCAGGTCTCAATGCTGATGGACAACATGAACATATTTGGGAAACCGTAGTGCCGACATTTATTCACTACAACATCCCGCTCATTATCTTCGGATGGATAGCCGCGATGGTGCTGTAACCAGCACTGCGCTGATGGAAAAACCGGCCACTAAGGCCGGTTTTTTATTTTTGCATCCGACAAAAAAAGCCCGGCAATTCGCCGGGCTAGGTATTCTTTATCGAAGGACAAATTACCAACCGGTAACTTCGCGCAGACCTTTACCAATCTCTGCCAGAGATTTTACTGTCTTAACGCCAGCCGCTTCCAGTGCCGCGAATTTGTCTTCAGCAGTCCCTTTACCACCAGAGATAATCGCACCTGCGTGGCCCATACGCTTACCAGGAGGCGCAGTAACACCAGCGATATAAGACACAACTGGTTTAGTCACGTGCTCTTTGATGAACGCTGCCGCTTCTTCTTCTGCTGTACCACCGATTTCACCGATCATGACGATCGCTTCAGTTTCTGGGTCTTCCTGGAACAGTTTCAGGATGTCGATGAAGTTTGAACCTGGGATTGGGTCACCACCGATACCAACACACGTAGACTGACCGAAGCCTTCGTCTGTAGTTTGCTTAACTGCTTCGTAAGTAAGTGTACCGCTGCGAGATACGATACCTACTTTACCTTTCTTGTGGATGTGACCAGGCATGATACCGATCTTACACTCATCAGGAGTGATAACACCCGGACAGTTAGGACCGATCATGCGAACGCCAGTTTCTTCTAGCTTCACTTTTACGTCGATCATATCTGTTGTTGGGATACCTTCCGTGATGGTTACGATCAGCTCGATACCTGCGTCAATCGCTTCCAGGATAGCATCTTTACAGAAAGGTGCTGGTACGTAGATGACGGTCGCTGTTGCGCCAGTTGCTTCGACTGCTTCGCGAACTGTGTTGAATACAGGTAGACCTAGGTGAGTTTGGCCACCTTTACCTGGAGACACACCACCAACCATTTGCGTACCGTATGCGATAGCTTGCTCTGAGTGGAACGTACCTTGACCACCAGTGAAACCCTGACAGATTACTTTAGTGTCTTTGTTAATTAATACAGACATTATTTAGCCTCCGCAGCAGCAACAACTTTCTGAGCAGCATCTGTTAGCGACTCAGCAGCAATGATATCAACATCAGAATTAGCAAGAACTTCGCGACCTAGGTCTGCGTTAGTACCTTCTAGACGAACAACAACTGGTACGTTTACACCTACCTCTTTAACCGCACCAATAATCCCTTCTGCGATCATGTCACAACGTACGATACCGCCGAAGATGTTTACCAGTACTGCTTTCACGTTGTCATCAGATAGGATGATCTTGAATGCTTCAGCCACACGTTCTTTCGTTGCACCGCCACCGACATCGAGGAAGTTAGCTGGTTTGCCGCCGTGTAGGTTGACGATATCCATCGTACCCATTGCCAGGCCAGCACCGTTAACCATACAGCCAACGTTACCGTCTAGTGCTACGTAGTTCAGTTCCCACTGAGCTGCGTGCGCTTCACGCTCATCTTCTTGCGATGGATCGTGCATTTCACGTAGCTTAGGCTGACGGTAAAGTGCGTTTGAATCGATGTTGATCTTACCGTCAAGACACAGCAGGTTGCCTTCGCCAGTCACTACCAGCGGGTTGATCTCCAGCAGAGCCAGATCGTACTGAGCGAACATAGTGCCAAGACCCATAAAGATCTTAACGAATTGTTTGATTTGATCGCCTACAAGACCCAGTTTGAACGCAAGTTCACGGCCTTGGTAAGCTTGAGGGCCTACGAGTGGGTCGATGGCTGCTTTGTGGATAAGCTCCGGCGTTTCTTCCGCCACTTTCTCGATTTCCACACCGCCTTCAGTAGAAGCCATGAAAACGATCTTACGGCTAGCACGGTCAACGACCGCACCCAGATACAGTTCATTGGCAATGTTTGATGCTTCTTCTACCAGGATTTTAGTGACTGGCTGACCATTCGCGTCTGTTTGGTAAGTAACCAGGTTTTTGCCCAACCACTTTTGCGCAAACTCTTTCACGCCATCTTTGGTATCGTGCAGTTCAACACCGCCCGCTTTACCACGTCCACCAGCGTGAACCTGACATTTAACGACTTTCTTCTCCGTCGTAATACGGCCAGCGGCTTCAAAAGCTTCTTGTGGCGTATCACATGCGTAGCCTTCCGGCACAGGCAAACCGAATTCTGCAAACAGCTGTTTGGCTTGGTATTCATGCAAATTCATTGTGTTATTCCGTTTGTTTATCCCTTGTGGGATTTATTATTTCCATAAGGCGTAAGCAAGCGCTTCGCCAAACGTATGTAGGGTGCTTCTAAAAAGCTGTCACTGATAACAGCAACACACTGGAGTTGAGCATTCCAGTGGAAAAGGTGCCGGAAAACCGGCACCTGAATTCCGCCTTAAACGTCCAGAAGCAGACGTGTTGGATCTTCCAGCAGTTCCTTGATAGTCACCAGGAAGCCCACGGATTCACGACCATCGATCAAACGGTGGTCATAGGATAGCGCCAGGTACATCATCGGTAGGATTTCAACCTGACCGTTCACCGCCATTGGACGCTCCTGGATCTTGTGCATACCCAGAATCGCAGACTGTGGCGGGTTGATGATTGGCGTCGACATCAGGGAACCAAACACACCGCCGTTGGTGATGGTGAAGTTACCGCCCATCAGCTCATCAACCGTCAGCTTGCCATCACGGCCCTTCACAGCCAGCTCTTTGATGCCTTTTTCGATCTCAGCAAAACCCAGCGTATCGCAATCTTTCAGTACCGGCGTCACCAGACCACGTGGTGTGGAAACCGCCATGCTGATGTCAAAGTAGTTGTGATAAACAATGTCATCACCATCAATGGATGCGTTGACTTCAGGGTAACGTTTCAGTGCTTCGGTTACCGCTTTCACGTAGAAAGACATGAAGCCCAGACGAATACCGTGGCGCTCTTCGAACTGATCTTTGTATTGCTTACGCAGATCCATGATAGGTTTCATGTTGACTTCGTTAAACGTGGTCAGCATCGCGGTGCTGTTTTTCGCTTCCAGCAGACGGTTGGCTACCGTCTTGCGCAGACGAGTCATCGGCACACGTTTTTCAGTGCGCGCAGCAGCTGGAACCTGAATGTCGCCTTTGTCTGCTTCCTGTTTCGCTCCTGATTGAGCGCTCTTAAGGTAAGCATCGATGTCTTCGCGCGTGATACGACCACCTACACCAGTGCCTTTCACTTGCGATGCGTCCAGATTATGCTCTGCCAGCAGGCGGCGTACCGCAGGACTCAACGCATCGTTGCTCTCTTCGGTCAGCGCAGCTTTGTGACGTTTATCTGGCGAGGATTCTGACTCTGCGGTGGTGTCCGCTGTAGGTTCACCCGCAACCGCGCCTGGCTTCAACTTAGCCAGCAGTTGCTTAGACAGAACGGTAGCGCCTTCTGCTTCAACAATCGCTTCCAGGACACCATCTTCAGGTGCAGGAACTTCCAGGACAACTTTGTCGGTTTCAATATCGACGATTACTTCATCACGAGCGACCGCTTCACCTGGTTGTTTGTGCCAAGTAGCTACGGTTGCGTCGGCAACTGATTCAGGTAAATCTGGAACCAGAATTTCAACTGTCATATCTGTGTCTTCCTTTTACTTCTAGTTCTTAAGCTAGGGTCAGAGCGTCTTCGACCAACGCTTTTTGTTGTTTCAAGTGTACCGACATATAACCTACTGCTGGTGAAGCAGAGGCTGGGCGGCCCGCGTATTTAAGATCCGCACCGGCAGGAATCGCCGCTCGGAAGTTATGTTGACTCGAGTACCAGGCGCCTTGGTTTTGTGGCTCTTCCTGACACCAAACGTAGTCAACCGCATTGGTGTACTGTGCAATCGCTGCTTTCACATCGTCCAACGGGAAAGGATACAGCTGTTCGATACGAACAATTGCGACATCTTCCTGTTCGTTGGCGCGACGTTGCTCCAACAGATCGTAGTACACCTTACCTGCACAAAATACGACGCGTTTCACTTTTGTCGGGTCCAGGTTGTCCACTTCAGGGATCGCTGGCTGGAATGTTCCTTCTGCCAAATCTTCCAGTGTTGAGGTACACAATGGATGACGCAGCAGTGACTTCGGAGACATCACGATCAGAGGACGACGCATTGGACGCACAACCTGACGACGAATCATGTGGTAAACCTGAGCTGGTGTCGACGGAACCACCACCTGCATGTTTTGCTCCGCACACAACTGAAGGTAACGTTCAAGACGTGCAGAGGAGTGCTCTGGTCCTTGACCTTCGTAGCCATGTGGTAACAGCATCGTCAAACCACACAAACGTGCCCATTTTTGCTCACCGGAGGAAATGAACTGGTCGATAACCACTTGAGCACCGTTAGCGAAATCACCAAACTGCGCTTCCCACAGGGTCAGACCACCCGGTTCGGCCGTGGCATAGCCGTATTCGAATGCCAATACTGCTTCTTCTGACAAAACAGAGTCAAATACCTGGAATGGTCCCTGTTTGTCGTGAATATTTGCCAGAGGCATGTAAGTGCTGGCGTCACCCTGGTTATGCAGTACCGCATGGCGGTGGAAGAAAGTACCACGGCCTGAATCCTGACCAGAAATACGGATGCGTTTGCCTTCATCAACCAGCGTGGCGTAAGCCAATGTCTCAGCCATACCCCAGTCAAACAGTTTCTCACCCGTCAGCATCGCTTTACGATCGTTGTACAGCTTATTGACGCGACTTTGCAGCTTATGACTTTCCGGATATTGGCAAATACGCTGACCCAGTTCCAGCAAACGCTGGCGATCAAACTGATTCGCCCATGCTTCGTCCCAATCGTGGCCCAGATACGGAGACCAGTCGACTGAATGCATCGTCATCGGACGCCACTCTTTCACCACCACTTCACCGTGGTCCAGAGCGTCGCGATATTCGTTCACCAGTTGCGTCGCGGTTTCGATGTCACACTCATTGCGGTCAATCAAAATGTCGGCATACAATTTACGCGGCGTCGGGTGTTTTTTGATTTTCTGGTACATCAACGGCTGAGTCGCGTTCGGCTCGTCCGCTTCGTTGTGACCATGACGGCGGTAACACACCAGGTCAATAACCACATCACGCTTGAATTCGTTGCGGTAATCCAGCGCCAGACGCGTCACAAACGCGACCGCTTCCGGATCATCTGAGTTCACATGGAAAATCGGCGCCTGAACCATCTTCGCGATGTCAGTACAGTACATGGTTGAGCGGGTATCACGAGGATTGGAGGTGGTAAAACCAACCTGGTTATTAACCACGATACGCACGGTACCGCCTACCTGGAAACCACGAGCTTGAGACATATTGAACGTCTCTGCCACCACACCCTGACCAGCAATCGCAGAATCACCGTGAATCGTGATAGGCAGTACACGGCTGCCGTCTTTATCGCCCAGGCGATCTTGACGGGCTCGTACTGAACCGATCACCACCGGGTTAACGATCTCGAGGTGCGACGGGTTAAACGCCAGTGCCAAGTGCACATTACCGCCAGGGGTAGCGAAGTCTGCTGAGAAGCCCTGATGGTACTTCACATCACCCGTTCCCCAGGTTTCATCGTGTTTGCCGGCAAATTCGTCAAACAGATCCTGCGGACGTTTACCCAGTACGTTCACCAGCATGTTCAGACGACCACGGTGCGCCATACCAATCACGACTTCGCGCATACCCGTGTTGCCAGCGTGACGAATCAGTTCTTTGGTCATTGGGATAAGAGCATCACCGCCTTCCAGTGAGAAACGTTTTGCACCAGGGAATTTGGCCCCGAGGTAACGTTCCAGACCTTCCGCCGCAGTCAGCTCTTCAAGGAAAGTACGCTTGTGATCATTATCAAACGACGGCTGACCCACAACCGGTTCCAGACGCTGCTGAATCCAGCGCTTCTGTTCGGTGTCGGTAATGTGCATGTATTCTGCACCAACGGAGCCGCAGTAGATTTTCTGAAGAGCAGAATGAATGTCTTTCAGTCGCATAGTGTCTTGCCCGATGGCAAAAGAACCTACGTTGAAAGTTTCTTCGTAATCGTCTTCGGTGAGATTGTGGAATGCTGGATCGAGTTCAGCCACAGGAGGACGTTTCCAGATTCCCAGAGGGTCTAATTCAGCTGCTTCGTGACCGCGAAAGCGGTACGCATTGATAAGCTGAAGTACTTTTACTTGCTTTGCATCGACATCAGGATCACTAACTTGGACACTGTAATGCTTTGTCTCTTGAGCGAGTCGTCGGAAGTAGTCACGGACACGTGAATGCGGTTGTTCTGTTGTCTCTTTCGAGTTTACAGGTAAGCCGTCAAAAACACGTTTCCACTCCTCACTTACCAGATCGGGATCACTTAGATACAGTTCGTAGAGTTCTTCTACATAAGTTGCATTGGCGCCAGCCAAGTGTGAAGACTCGAGCCATGCCTTCATCACGCCGTTTTGCATATTTTCCCTTAACCAGTAGTTTTCACGTTTGCTTCGGTCTACGCCGAGCTATTAAAGGCCGGCTTCCACCCAGAGGCAGAGCCGGCAATTTTGTTGTTACTTTACACCGAGCGGTTCACCAACATGGTCTTAATATGACCAATGGCTTTCGTCGGGTTCAGTCCCTTAGGACAAACACTGACACAGTTCATGATGCCGTGGCAACGAAAAACGCTGAAAGCATCATCAAGATCAGACAAACGTTCGTCTGTTGCAGTATCACGGCTGTCAATCAACCAGCGATACGCTGCCAGAAGTCCTGCTGGGCCGATGAACTTGTCCGGATTCCACCAGAACGATGGGCAGGATGTCGTACAACACGCACACATAATACATTCATACAAACCATCCAAATGCGCACGTTCTTCTGGAGATTGCAAGTTCTCTCTTGATGGCGGTAATGCGCCATCATCAATCAAGAAAGGTTTAACTTTCGCATAGTTATCGTAGAACTGCGTCATGTCAACGATCAGATCACGAACCACAGGCAATCCAGGCAGAGGACGAATCACAATCTTGTCGCCTTTCAGCGCCGACAGAGGCGTGATACAAGCCAGGCCATTTTTGCCATTCATGTTTAGCCCGTCAGAACCACATACCCCTTCACGGCAAGAACGACGGAATGCAATGCTAGGATCCTGCTCTTTCAACGAAATAAGCGCATCCAACACCATCATGTCCGACCCTTCGTCCACTTCTAGGGTGTAGTCTTTCATGTAAGGTTTGTTATCCACATCCGGATTGTAACGATACAAAGAGAAGTTCAGTTTCATTGTTCAGTACCTCCCTTAGTAAGTACGTACTTTCGGCGGGAAAGCTTCACGATGCACTGGCGTCATGTTCACATCACGCTTGTTCATCGATTCCGTTTCCGGGTTGTAGATAGAGTGGCACAGCCAATTTTCATCATCACGCTCTGGGTAGTCAAAACGTGCGTGTGCACCGCGGCTCTCGGTACGATAGTTTGCCGCAACCGCCGTCGAGAAAGCGGTTTCCATCAGGTTGTCCAGTTCCAGACACTCAACGCGCTGGGTATTGAACTCCTGAGATTTGTCCGCCAGGTGTGCGTTTTTCAGACGCTCACGGATCACTCTCAACTCTTCCAGACCAGTTGCCATGGCATCACCTTCACGGAAAACCGAGAAGCTGTTTTGCATGCAGCGTTGCAGATCTTTGCGGATTTCAACCGGATCTTCACCACCTGTACTGTTTTCCCAGCGCATGGTACGAGCCAGAGAGGCTTCGATATCCGATTCTGTTGCCGGACGCGCTTCGGCTTGCGCCGCCAGCGTTTCACCCAGGTGCAGACCGGTTGCACGGCCAAACACCACTAAGTCGAGCAGCGAGTTGCCGCCCAGACGGTTGGCGCCGTGTACTGACACAGAAGCAATCTCACCACAGGCATACAGGCCTTGTACTTCGACATCCTGACCGGATGTGGTTTGCTTAATCGCCTGACCAGAGACCTGAGTGGGTACACCGCCCATCATGTAGTGACAGGTTGGAATAACCGGAATCGGCTCCTTCACAGGATCCACGTGTGCAAAGGTCCGAGATAACTCACAGATGCCTGGAAGACGCGACTCTAGGACATCTTTACCCAAGTGATCCAATTTCAGCTTAATGTGTGGACCCCATGGGCCATCGCAACCACGACCTTCACGGATTTCAATCATCATAGAACGCGCCACCACGTCACGACCAGCCAGGTCTTTGGCGTTAGGTGCGTAACGTTCCATGAAACGCTCACCGTCTTTGTTCAGCAGGTAACCACCTTCACCACGACACCCTTCCGTAACCAGAACCCCAGCTCCGGCAATGCCCGTTGGGTGGAACTGCCACATTTCCATGTCTTGCATTGGTACGCCCGCGCGCAATGCCATACCAACACCATCACCGGTATTGATGTGGGCATTAGTGGTCGAGGCGTAAATACGGCCTGCACCACCGGTTGCCAATACCGTCGCTTTCGACTTGAAGTAACAGATTTCACCGGTTTCCATGCAAAGCGCAGTACAACCCATCACGGCACCGTCCTGGTTCTTCACCAGATCCAATGCATACCACTCAGAAAAAATCGTGGTTTTGTGTTTGACGTTTTGTTGGTAAAGCGTGTGCAGCAACGCATGACCAGTACGGTCCGCCGCAGCCGCAGTACGAGCTGCCTGTTCACCACCAAACTCTTTCGACTGACCGCCGAAAGGACGCTGATAGATGCTACCATTGTCAAAACGCGAAAACGGCAAACCCATTTTTTCGAGCTCAATTACCGACTCAGGGCCGTTTTTACACATGTATTCGATGGCGTTCTGATCACCGATGTAATCAGAACCTTTAACCGTGTCGTACATGTGCCACTGCCAGTTATCTTTATGCGAGTTGCCCAGAGCAACCGTGATACCACCTTGCGCAGACACTGTGTGGGAGCGAGTCGGGAACACTTTGGACAGCAGTGCACAAGTCAGGCCCTGCTCAGAAATTTGCAGTGCAGCACGCATACCTGCACCACCAGCGCCGATTACAACGGCATCAAATTCACGAACTGGAATAGTCACTTACGCACCCCACAAAATAAACAGACCAGAGAAGAAATATCCTAACAGCACGGCAATCACACCAAGCTGCAATCCAGCACGCAGTGCCGTCGGCTTGATGTAGTCTGTCAGTACTTGCCATAACCCGATCCACGCGTGAATCAGGATAGAAACCAAAGCAAGCATGGTGAACGTTTTCGTAAACGTGCCACCAAAGAATTGGGTCCAAGATACGTAAGAGATATCACCAGAGAAAGCAATGAAGCTTACTAGGTAAATAGTGTATAGCGTCATAATGATTGCAGTTGCACGGATTAGCAGATAATCGTGCACGCCATTACGACCAAATGAAGAAACATGTTTTACCATACCAGTACCCCCGCCAGAAGAGACAACACGGCAGTGGCGCCGAATGCGACTTTGGCGCTCATGGCACCAGATTCAAGTTCTTCGAAATATCCGAGATCCATCAGCAAGTGACGAATACCACCGGCAATGTGATAAGCCAGTGCGGTCAGAATACCCCAGAGGATAAACTTAACGAAGAAACCACCGACGATATCGCTGGCTTGCATAAAGCCAACTGGGGAGGACAAGGAAATGGATAATAACCAAAGCAAAATTCCGATAGCAACAAACGTAATCACCCCGGACACACGATGCAGGATGGAAGCGATTGCTGTGATCGGAAAGCGAATGGTCTGCAAATCTAAATTAACAGGTCTTGACTTTCTTTCTTTCACGGGCTTGCTCACTCAGCTCCATTGAGCATTTATAGTTATGAACGAAAATTTGGCTTCAAACCCACAAAAGTTAACATCTGTTTAACAAATTCTCATAGCAAACAAGGATTAAAATGTAAAACTTTTGTTAACAACAAGACTAGAAACGTCACCTCACTCTTGTTTCGAGCCTTGAATTTATAAGGTTTTCCCCAAAATTTACTGCGCCATCTTACGGCTGGCAACATTCTAATACAATTGATGTAACAATTTTTGCTACACAGAACAGATTTTTAACTATGGACCTATAAAAAATCATAACAAGTGCACAAGTCGGAGGAGAAAAATTGACTTTGTTAACGAACACACGTACAAAAATGACACACAAACATCCTGGACGGATTAAATAATAAACAAAGGAGATTGTTATGGCAGATAAGAAAGCGACCCTTCATATTGAGGGGAAAGCGCCAATCGAACTGCCGATTATGGACGGGACTCTTGGTCCTCAGGTAATCGACGTTCGTACTCTAGGCTCAAATGGTTACTTTACTTTTGACCCTGGTTTTCTTGCCACTGCATCCTGTGAATCTCAAATCACTTACATCGATGGCGCAAAAGGTGTGCTGCTACACCGCGGTTACCCAATCGATCAATTAGCCAATAACGCTGATTACTTAGAAGTATGTTATATCCTTCTTTATGGTGAAGCCCCTACACGTGAGCAATACGAAGCGTTCAAAACAACAGTAACGCGTCACACTATGGTCCATGAGCAAATCGCGAGTTTCTTCCACGGTTTCCGTCGCGATGCTCACCCTATGGCCGTTATGTGTGGTGTGGTTGGAGCTTTGGCCGCCTTCTACCATGACTCTTTAGACATTAATAATGATGAACACCGTGAAATCGCGGCTTATCGTTTGTTGTCTAAAATGCCGACTCTGGCTGCGATGTGTTACAAATACTCCATCGGTCAGCCATTTATCTACCCACGTAACGATTTGAGCTACGCGGAAAACTTCCTGCACATGATGTTCGCCAACCCATGTGAGGAGTACGAAGTAAACCCTGTGGTTGCTCGTGCAATGGATAAAATCTTTACCCTGCACGCGGATCATGAACAGAATGCCTCCACGTCAACCGTACGTTTGGCGGGTTCATCAGGTGCTAACCCATTTGCGTGTATCGCTGCGGGCATCGCATCTCTGTGGGGGCCTGCTCATGGCGGTGCAAACGAAGCATGTCTGCGTATGCTGGAAGAGATCGGTAGCGTCGACAACATCCCAGAATACATTGAGAAAGCGAAAGACAAAGACGATCCTTTCCGTTTGATGGGCTTTGGTCACCGTGTTTACAAGAACTATGACCCACGTGCGACAGTTATGCGTGAAGCCTGTCACGACGTGTTGAAAGAGCTGAACATCAGCGATCCGCTGCTTGATGTGGCAATGGAGCTGGAGCGCATCGCGCTGTCAGACGAATACTTTGTCGAGAAGAAGCTGTACCCGAATGTCGACTTCTACTCTGGTCTTATTCTGAAAGCGATTGGTATTCCAATCTCAATGTTTACCGTGATCTTCGCGATGTCACGGACCATTGGTTGGATTGCTCACTGGAATGAAATGCACAGTGATCCGCACAACCGTATTGGTCGTCCGCGTCAGTTGTACACTGGCCAGAAACTGCGTGATTTCAAACCGTTGTACGAACGCGAATAATCGTCAAGCCAACACAAAAAGAGCGAGTATTTACTCGCTCTTTTCATTTGCTGTTTTTGACCGGCCCGGGGCGGTTAAATCATTGGGGTCTCGGTGTTGACGCCCAGATTCTGGCCACGATGACGCAGTAAATGATCCATCAGAACAATCGCCAGCATAGCCTCAGCGATGGGCACTGCTCGGATACCCACACACGGATCATGACGCCCTTTGGTGATCAGTTCGGTACTTTCCCCGCTTCGCGTAATGGTTTCACCGGGTACGGTAATGCTGGAAGTTGGCTTCAGCGCAATGTTGGCGACGATGTCCTGTCCTGTAGAGATTCCACCCAGAATCCCACCGGCGTGGTTACTGGTAAATCCTTGAGGTGTCAGGCTGTCACGGTGTTGACTGCCTTTCTGACTCACCACGTCAAAACCATCGCCAATCTCAACCCCTTTGACAGCGTTGATGCTCATTAGCGCATGCGCGATGTCCGCATCAAGACGATCAAACACCGGTTCACCTAAGCCGACAGGCACCTGCGTGGCAACAACCTGAATCTTAGCGCCAATCGAATCACCCTGCTTTTTCAGATCGCGGATCAACTGATCAAACGCATCCACCTTATTCACATCCGGACAGAAAAAGGCATTGTTCTCAATTTCATCCCAATCGACTTTGTCGATCGAGACATCCCCCATTTGTGACAGGTAGGCGCGAATTTCTACACCAAAGGTCTGTTTTAGGTATTTTTTCGCAATTGCACCTGCCGCAACACGCATGGCAGTTTCACGCGCAGACGAACGGCCGCCTCCGCGATAATCACGAATACCATACTTTTGGTGGTAGGTATAATCTGCGTGACCCGGACGGAATTTATCTTTAATGTCCGAATAATCTTTCGAGCGTTGATCGGTGTTTTCAATCAACAGGCCAATGGACGTTCCGGTCGTTTGCCCTTCAAACACGCCAGAAAGAATTTTGACTTCGTCCGGTTCACGACGCTGAGTCGTATAACGTGACGTGCCAGGACGACGGCGATCCAGGTCGATCTGAATGTCGGCTTCACTGATTTCCAGCCCCGGTGGGCACCCATCGACGATACATCCCAGTGCGATACCGTGACTCTCTCCGAACGTAGTTACCCGGAAATGTTGTCCGATACTGTTTCCTGCCATTACTTCCTCATGTATCTGGCCATTGCCGCCTGATTTTGCAGCAACCACCAGGTTTACTGTCTGTTGTTCGTGATTTCATAGTGTCTTTATTACGTTTTGATGTAAACCCCTCTCCGGCAACTATTTCGAATTTATTGAACGAATAAAAAAACGCCGGAGTCATTACCCCGGCGTTTTCAGTTTCATTCGCGAATCAGTCTTTGTACAAAGAGAAGTCACTCGCACAATCGAGCAATTGTTGTCGGGTCAGCATGAAGACCCCATGACCGCCGTTTTCAAATTCAATCCAGGTGAACGGGATGTGAGCGTACTGCTCCATCATATGGATCATAGAATTGCCCACTTCACAGATCAAAATACCGTCATCGGTCAGGTAATCCGGTGCGTTAGCCAGGATACGGCGTACCAGTTTCAGACCGTCGGTGCCCGCTGCTAGACCCAGTTCCGGCTCATGGGTAAACTCATCCGGCAGGCTGTTCATGTCCTCTTCATCCACATAAGGGGGATTAGAAACGATCAGATTGTAACGTTCTTTTGGCAAGTCCCTGAACAGGTCCGAACGAATCGGGAAGACCTGTTGTTCCATGCCGTGGTCCTGAATGTTCTGCTCTGCCACCTGCAACGCATCCACGGAGATATCAATCGCATCCACTTCGGCTTCCGGGAAAGCGTGTGCACACGCGATCGCAATACAACCACTACCGGTACACAAGTCCATGACCCGCAGTGGTTCTTCAATTAACCAAGGCTGGAACTGATTCTGAATCAATTCACCAATCGGTGAACGCGGCACCAGTACTCGTTCATCGACGAAAAACTCCAGGCCACAGAACCAGGCTTTATTGGTCAGGTATGCGGTCGGCGTGCGTTCATTAATTCGCTTGACAACACGTTCCACTACACGCAAACGTTCGCTGCTGGTCAGACGAGAATTCAGGACATGTGGCGGTACATCAATAGGCAAATACAGGGTAGGCAGAATCAACTGCACTGCTTCATCCCAGGCATTATCCGTACCATGACCGTAAAACAGATTAGCGGCATTAAAGCGGCTGACTGTCCAACGAATCATATCTTGAAGGGTATGAAGCTCAGATACGGCTTCTTCTACAAAAATCTTATCCAAAATTGCCTCCGAAAAGCGCTACAATACTGCCAATTGCAATTGATCAATCGTTTTGAACCCAGATGAGCAAAAAAGACACCGATATCGACGACGATTTCGCCCTTTTTCGGGACGCAGTACAGGGCGTAAAAAAGTTGCGTCAGGATACCATAATCCAGCAGCCAAACAGAAACGCTAAGCAAAAACAAATTACCCGCTTTGGCCGTGAAGCCAGCGATACCGAATTCTACTTCTCAGACGAGTTTGTCCCTTTGCTCAGCGAAGACGGTCCGACCCGCTACGCCCGAGATGATGTTTCTCAGTATGAGGTTAAGCGGCTAAGACGTGGTGTGTACGTACCGGATGTGTTTCTCGATATGCATGGCATGACGCAGGCAGAAGCAAAACGTGAACTTGGTGCGATGATCGCGTATTGCGTAAAAAATGAAGTGCACTGTGCTTGCGTCCAGCACGGGATAGGCAAACATGTCCTGAAACAAAAAACCCCGTTGTGGCTTGCCCAGCATCCCGACGTCATGGCCTTTCATCAGGCACCACTGGAATTTGGTGGTGACGGTGCACTGCTGATCCTGTTGTCCATCCCTGAAAAATAGTCGGCAGTGCGGATGCACTGCCTGCGTGTTACTCGGTTAATGGTTGCTCGGTATCCACTTCGCGGTATTGCGGTTTCTTTCTCACATAAAGACGACGCTGCACTTCCGCGACTACCTGCCCCTGCCGATCTTTAACGTGGATAATGAACTCCGGAAAGCTTTTCTCGCCGTACGCCGTCTGCTGAAGAATCTCGTTCAGTTTCGCTTCTGTCACAGTGAATTCTGCGTACAGATCAGACTGGCCCGGCTTGATGAAATTGATGCTGGCATCTTTGTCCCACACATAATACTGCTCTCCAAGAATACCCATCAACATCAATGAATAAACCGGATCAGTCAGTGAAAAAATACTGCCGCCATACTGGGTACGATTGGCATTTTTGTTCCACCAGCGTAACTTGAGTTTCATGCTGACTTGACGAAAATCGTCGCTGATGGACAAAATCCGGATCCCGGAACCCCAGAAAGGTGGCCAGACATTGAGGGCAAATTTGACCAGGCCCGGCTTATAAATTCTTGCCAGTGATTTGTTCATGCTCTTATCCCTGATACTGAACTGTGTTTCGCTAACATGTTACACAATTGTAACTGGTCAGATCAGCATTATCAGTGACATTACACGCCTTTACAAAATTTTCCTAGTAACCCTTTGAAGTTCGTGGTTTATTGTTTAGGGCTACTACCCTATAATGCTAATAATATTGAATTCTGTTAATTGCTGCAGATCATCAACAGGAAAGTATATGTCAGATAACAACCAAGCGTTAAAGGATGCTGGTCTAAAAGTTACCCTTCCGCGACTGAAAATTTTAGAAGTATTACAGCAGCCAGAATGTCAGCACATCAGTGCAGAAGAGCTTTACAAGAAGCTGATCGACTTAGGTGAAGAAATTGGCTTGGCTACCGTATACCGTGTCCTTAACCAATTTGATGATGCAGGTATTGTTACCCGTCACCACTTTGAAGGCGGCAAATCCGTTTTTGAACTGTCGACTCAGCACCACCATGATCACCTGGTTTGTCTCGACTGTGGCGAAGTGATCGAATTCTCAGATGACCTGATTGAACAACGTCAGAAAGAAATTGCTGAGCAATACAACGTCATTCTGACCAATCACAGTCTGTACTTGTACGGTAAATGTGCCGACGGGGCTTGCAAAGACAACCCGGACGCCCACAAGCCAAAAAAGTAATCGAAATTTAAAAAGCCAGTCCTTAACGACTGGTTTTTTTGGCTCTGAAAAGATCAACCCAATATAAAAAAGCCGGCGATTGCCGGCTTTTTCTCTTCATCACTCGTGATTACTGGTTCTCAATTTTCGCCCAGGTATCACGCAGTCCAACGGTACGGTTAAACACCAACGCAGCAGCTTTCGACTCTTTTGCATCGACACAGAAGTAGCCCATCCGTTCGAACTGATAGCCTTTTTCAGCTTCCGCGGACGCCAGACTTGGTTCAACGTACCCGTTCACCTTAATCAGTGAGTCAGGGTTGATCGTCTCAGCGAAGTTATCCGCGGACGCCGGGTTCGGCACAGTGAACAGACGATCGTACAGGCGAATTTCTGCCGGCAACGCTTTATCTGCAGACACCCAGTGAATCACGCCTTTCACCTTGCGACCGTCCGCTGGGTTCTTGCCAAGCGTATCTGCATCATAAGTACAGAAGATCGTTGTGATGTTGCCTTCTGCGTCTTTCTCGACACGTTCGGCTTTGATCACATACGCACCGCGCAAGCGCACTTCTTTCCCCAGTACCAGACGCTTGTATTTCTTATTCGCTTCTTCGCGGAAATCTTCACGTTCAATCCAGATTTCACGGCTGAACGGCACTTCCCGCTCCCCCATTTCGGGTTTGTTCGGGTGGTTGGCGACCGTCAGATTTTCCACTTTGCCTTCATCAAAGTTCTCAATCACAACTTTTACCGGATCCAGCACAGCCATTGCACGTGGCGCGTTCTCGTTCAGATCATCACGAATGCACGACTCCAAAGAGCCCATTTCGATCATATTGTCCTGTTTGGTCACACCAATACGCTTACAGAATTCACGAATCGACTCTGGCGTGAAACCACGACGACGCAAGCCTGAAATGGTTGGCATACGAGGATCGTCCCAGCCATCAACCAATTTCTCGGTCACCAACTGGTTGAGTTTACGCTTTGACATCACTGTGTACTCAAGATTCAGACGGCTGAACTCGTACTGACGCGGACGGCAATCAATCGTGATGTTTTCCAGTACCCAATCGTAGAGACGGCGGTTGTCCTGGAACTCCAGCGTACAGATAGAATGCGTAATGCCTTCCAGTGCATCCGAGATACAGTGAGTGAAGTCATACATCGGGTAGATGCACCACTTGTCACCGGTTTGGTGGTGATGAGCAAAACGGACACGGTACAGCACCGGATCACGCATGACCATAAACGACGATGACAGGTCGATCTTGGCACGCAGACACGCCGTACCTTCTTCAAAGCCACCGTCACGCATTTTTTCAAACAACGCCAGGTTTTCTTCTACGCTGCGGTCACGGTACGGGCTCGGTTTACCCGGCTGGGTCAGTGTGCCACGGTATTCACGAATCTGCTCAGGACTTAGCTCTTCAACATACGCTAAGCCTTTGTTAATTAATTCCACTGCATACTCGTAAAGCTTATCGAAGTAGTTTGATGAGTAACACACCTCACCTGACCATTCAAAGCCTAACCAATGTACATCATTCTTAATTGACTCAACGTATTCGACGTCTTCTTTTTCCGGGTTCGTGTCATCAAAACGCAGATTACACTGGCCCTGGTAGTCCTGAGCAATACCAAAGTTCAAGCAAATGGATTTTGCGTGACCTATGTGCAGGTAGCCGTTTGGCTCCGGCGGGAAACGAGTATGCACACTTGTGTGTGTACCATCCGCTAAATCTTTATCAATGATTTGGCGGATGAAGTTCGATGGACGAGCCTCAGCTTCACTCATCTATAGCACCTCAATAATTTTAGTATTGTCAGAAAAAACAGGCTCTGCGCGTGCGGTCACGCGGCAGAGAAAATTACCGTTAATGATCCACAATTCTGCCTGCCAGCACAACATAAACACGCAATTTCTTGAGAATATTTGCCTTTCCGGCACCAACACGGTGCAATCGTCGAAATTGTAAGCACAAAAAAGCCTCCCGGAGGAGGCTTTTAACACCAAAAACAGTCGGTTTGATTACGGCAGTTTAACGTCCGTCAGATCTTCATTAGCACCGATGGCTTTCATTTCACCGGCCACAATCTCAGCCAGTGGGCCAAGGATAACTTGCAGGTTATTTTCACCCAGCTTCACTACCCCTTTGGCACCCAACTTTTTCAGCACATCTTCATCAGCGACAGAGCGGTCTTTCAGTGTCAGACGCAGCCGAGTGATACACGCATCGATGGAAGTCAGGTTTTCGTGACCACCCAGTGCTTTCAGGTACTGGCGTGCCAGGTCCCCTTTGGTGTTGTCACCAGCAGGCGCTACCACTTCAGAGTCATCGTCTTCACGACCTGGTGATTTCAGGTTGAATGCGCGAATCGCGAAGCTGAATGTAAAGAAGTACAGTGCACCAAAGCCCAGACCGATAATCAGCAGAATCCAAGGCTTAGTTGCCAGCCCCCAGTTCAGTATGAAGTCGATCAGACCCGCAGAGAAACCAAAGCCGTGCAGAGTACCGAACATGTTTGCCACGACCAGAGACAGGCCGGTGAACACAGCATGAATCGCATACAGAGCTGGTGCCAGGAAGACAAACATGAATTCCAGAGGCTCAGTGATACCGGTCAGGAATGAACAGAATGCAACTGAGAACAACGCACCACCAACCTGGCTGCGTTTTTCAGCTGGCGCGGCCAGATACATAGCCAGTGCTGCACCTGGTAAACCAAACATCATTACCGGGAAGAAGCCATTCATGAACACGCCCGCGCTCTTGTCGCCGCCGAAGAAACGGTGCAAGTCGCCAGATTTCAGTGTTTCAGTCACTTCTTTCACCGTCGCTGTGATTTCAGGCGTCACAGAGTTAACAAACTCGAAGGTATGAGGCTGACCAACCACCAGCGTTTTCGCAATCGCCGGATCCACACACAGCTGTTGCAGTGCAGGCAGCGCCTGGCCAGCAGCTTGAGCGCCGGTAACTACGATTTCTTGACAAGTCCCCATACCAAACCAGAAGTATGAGTTCAGCACGTGGTGCAGACCCACAGGGATCAGCGCACGGTTTAATGTGCCGTACACAAACTGACCAATTGCGCCAGAGGTGGACACCGCGTGTGCCAAAGCATCCAGACCACCTTGAATCGTTGGCCAAATCACGCCAGATACCGCGCCCGCAACCAGTGCAAACAGGCCTGCCATGATAGGAACCAAACGCTTACCGGCAAAGAACGCCAGCCATTCCGGCAGACGCGTATTGTGGAACGCGTTGTACGAGTGACCGGCAATGATACCGGCAAAGATACCACCGAAGAACGACATATTGACGCTCGCGTCAATTGTCGATGCTGTCGCGGTCAAGACGAAGTAAGCAACCGCCCCCGCCAGGCCAGCCGCACCGGAACCGTCTTTAGACAGACCAATGGCGATACCTAAGCCAAACAGCAGTGGCAGGTTGCTGAAAATTGCGTTACCGGCCTGAGCCATAAACGGGATATCAAGTAGGTCAGGTTGACCTAAGCGTAATAGTAGCGCCGCAACGGGAAGCGTTGCGATAGGCAGCATCAAAGCTTTACCTAGCTTTTGCGCATATCCAAGAATATTCACCTCAAGTTCCCCCTATAGGATTTCTAGTATTTTGCTGAGCCACTTATTTTAGTCGCTCAATTTAGTCATGGTCAGTTTATGACATTAATTTTGCTCCGCAAATTAAAACCTTATCATTTGTGATCATAATCACCAGAAATACACCGCGCTGAGGGATTTTGCTAGCGAGATCATAAAACTTATTTTACAATATAAAAAAACACAGATTTAGCGATAATATCCAAAGCAGAGACAACGCTAAGTGGTGGTTCAGAGTGTGGCTTTTAGAAGCAAACTGTTTTACACCAGCTTGTCACAAAGCCTTTAGGTTGTGGGATACTGCAGCCAGGTCTCCACGAATGACGTTGTGATTCGCGCTTAAACAAGATATTTCGCGAGCTAATTGAAGCTCACAAATAAAGTGCTCGTTGTGGTGTAAAATGAGCGTATGATGCTCGCAAAGAGAATAGAGAAATCATAGTTATAAGGATCGGTTGATTATGTACGCGCTGACTAACTGTAAAATCTACACGGGGAGTGATGTACTGGTAGACCATGCTGTGGTGATTAAAGGCGATTTAATCGACTCAGTATGTCCGGTATCAGAGCTGCCTGAAGGCATTGAAATTAAAGACCTGCAAGGCGCTAATGTAAGCCCTGGTTTCATCGACCTGCAACTGAACGGTTGTGGCGGCGTGATGTTGAACGACGAAATCACGGCTGACACCATGCACATCATGCATCAAGCGAACCTGAAATCCGGTTGTACCAGCTTCCTGCCGACATTGATAACGTCATCCGACGACAACATGCGTCAGGCCATTGCTGCCGCCCGCGAGTATCAGACTCGTTATCAAAATCACTCTCTCGGCTTGCATCTGGAAGGCCCTTATCTGAATGTGATGAAAAAAGGCATTCACAGCGTTGACTACATCCGCCCTTCTGACAGCAGCATGATCGATTACATTTGCGAAAATGCAGACGTGATCGCCAAGGTAACGCTGGCGCCAGAGCACAATGACCCAGAACATATTCGTCGCCTGAAAGACGCCGGCATTGTGGTATCCATCGGTCATACCAATGCTACCTACACCGAAGCACGCAAAGGCTTTGAAGCCGGCATTAGCTTTGCCACGCACCTATTCAATGCCATGACACCAATGGTTGGTCGAGAGCCTGGCGTGGTGGGTGCTATCTACGATACTCCTGAAGTGTACGCCGGCATCATTGCTGACGGTTTCCATGTGGATTACGCTAACATCCGTATCGCACATAAAATCAAAGGTGAAAAGCTGGTATTAGTGACAGATGCCACAGCTCCTGCAGGTGCTAACATCGATCACTTTATTTTTGTCGGTAAGAAAGTATATTACAAAGATGGTAAGTGTGTTGATGAAAACGGCACACTGGGCGGCTCAGCCCTGACGATGATTGAAGCAGTTCAGAATTCGGTTGAGCACGTCGGTATCGCTTTGGATGAAGCATTACGGATGGCTACTTTGTATCCGGCAACTGCAATCGGTGTAGACCATAAACTCGGCCGTATCCGACCGGGGATGGTGGCCAACCTGACTGTCTTTGACCGTGACTTCGCTGTCCAGGCGACAACTGTTAACGGACAATACGAGCATAAATAAGAATGAATGGCGGACAGATTGGTAACGTAGACTTAGTCAAACAACTCAACAGCGCAGCTGTATATAGACTCATCGACCAACAAGGTCCGATCTCCCGGATTCAGGTCGCTGACGTCAGTCAGCTTGCTCCGGCAAGTGTTACAAAAATCACCCGCCAACTTTTGGAACGCGGCCTGATCAAAGAGGTCGCGCAACAAGCGTCGACCGGCGGTCGACGGGCCATTTCCCTTACCACCGAAGTCGAGCCGTTCCATTCCGTCGCCGTGCGTCTTGGACGGGACTACATTCAATTCAGTCTGTACGATCTCGGTGGCAAAGAATTGGCGTCGGCTCAAGTTGAATTTTACTACACCAACCAGAGCGAGCTGGTGGATGGCCTGACGACACACCTTAAGCAGTTTGTCGCCGACCATAAAAATCAGATCAATCAGTTGATTGCAGTGGGCGTTGCCCTGCCCGGCTTAGTCAACCCGGAAACCGGGGTGGTTGAATACATGCCCAATACGGACATCGACAGCCTGGCGCTGAGCGACATTATCCGCGAACTTTTTCACGTAGAATGTTTTGTCGGCAACGACATTCGTGGCATGGCGCTGGCAGAACACTATTTTGGCGCCAGCCGAGATTGCAGAGATTCGATTCTGGTCAGTGTCCATCGGGGCACAGGGGCTGGCATTATTGTCAATGGTCAGGTATTTCTGGGCTCCAACCACAACGTGGGTGAAATCGGCCATATTCAGATCGATCCGCTGGGTGAACAATGTCAATGTGGCAACTTTGGCTGTCTGGAAACCGTCGCCGCCAACCCAGCGATTGTTTCCCGTGTCAAAAAGCTGATCGCGCAAGGTTATGAGTCCAGTCTGGCAGACCTAGAAAGCATCACCATAAAGGATGTCTGTGAGCACGCCAATAGTGGCGATGAACTGGCCAAACAAAGCTTAGTTCGGGTCGGCAATCAGCTCGGCAAAGCAATCGCCATCACCATCAACTTGTTCAACCCTCAAAAAGTGATCATCGCAGGCGACATCACCCGCTGCGAGGACATTCTGTTTCCCGCCATTCGCCGCAATGTCGAAAACCAATCGCTGACCACGTTCCATAACGGCCTGCCGATTGTCGCCTCTGAGATTGACAATCAACCGACCATTGGCGCTTTTGCCATGATCAAACGGGCAATGCTCAACGGTGTTTTGTTACAAAAATTACTGGAAGATTAAACATATACTCAACGAATTGCGTTACACTTACGGGCCGTGTCTTGTGACACCGCCCGTTTTTGATCTTTCATCTGAATAAGCTTTTCACCCGTATGGAACTACTGCTGATCTCCGCGGCGTTCGTCGCCGGTTTTGTTGCACTGAGACTGAATTTGCCCCCTCTGGTTGGGTTTCTGCTGGCTGGGTTTGCCCTCAATGCCTACGGTTTTGAAACCAACAGCACCATAGATACGCTCGCCGATCTCGGCGTGACACTGCTGCTGTTTACCATTGGCCTCAAGCTAGACGTCAAAACCCTGCTTTCCAAAGAAATCTGGGCTGGCGCTAGCATACACAACCTGCTGTCGACGTTAATTTTCAGCATGATTCTGCTGTGCCTTAAGTTGCTTGGCGTATCATCCATTGAAGCAATGGGCCTTCAGGAAGTGCTGCTGCTCAGCTTTGCCCTGTCTTTCTCTAGCACCGTGTTTGCCGTGAAAGCGCTGCAAGAAAAAGGTGAGATGAACTCCACATACGGTTCCATCGCCATTGGCATACTGGTCATGCAGGATATCTTTGCGGTGATCTTCCTGACCGCCTCAACGGGCAAGCTGCCAGAATGGTACGCGCTCGCCCTGTTTGCCCTTCCGCTGCTGCGACCGCTGTTCTTCGAATTGCTCGACTGGGTCGGACACGGTGAAATGCTGGTGTTGTTCGGTATCTTCTTTGCGTTGGTGGTCGGTGCCGGCCTGTTTGAACTGGTTGGTATGAAAGCCGATCTCGGCGCACTGATCATGGGTCTGATGCTGGCCGGACACAAAAAAGCGTCTGAACTGTCCAAGTCTTTATTTAACCTGAAAGAACTCTTTTTGGTGTGCTTCTTCCTCAGTATCGGCCTGGAAGAGCACCCGAGCCTGTCTGGTCTCGCTCTGGCCGTAGTGTTCCTATTGATGCTGCCGCTTAAAGGGGCGCTGTACTTTTTTGTCCTTAACCGTTTCAAGTTTCGTGTACGCACGTCGCTGCTAGCCTCTCTGAGTCTATTTAACTACAGCGAGTTTGGACTGATTGTCGGTGGTCTGGCATTCAAGATGGGTTGGATGAGCGGCGACATTCTGGTCGCTATCGCTCTGGCGGTTTCGATTTCGTTTGTCTTATCTGCGCCTATCAATCGCATGGGCCATGACATCTACCGTAAATCCGGCCGCTGGCTGAAAGAACATGCCGCCGAAGAACTGAATGTCCGCGATCAATTGATCAATCCTGGCAGTGCGCAAATTCTGATCCTTGGCATGGGCCGGATCGGAAGTGGGGCATACGATGCACTCAGAACTCGTTACGGCAAAGTGTGCCTTGGGGTTGAGATCCGTGACGATGCAGCCCAATTGCACCGTAAAGAGGGGCGGAATGTGATTGCCGGAGACGCCACCGATCCAGACTTCTGGGAGCGTATCTTGGATACGGGCCGGGTCAAGTTGGTTCTGCTGGCGATGCCGAATCATCAAGGAAATCAGATCGCGCTGGAACAACTGCGCAGCCGCGGTTACACCGGTCAGATAGCGGCGATTGCCGCTTATCAGGACCAAATGGATGAACTGCTCAATAACGGCGCCGACGCGGCTTTCAATATCTACAATGAAGCCGGTAGCGGTTTCGCTCGCCACGTTTGTGACCGACTGCATGTCACCTTTGACCACGTTCGATAAACTGTCTTAACAAGAAAGAGGTGCCAAAACGCCTCTTTTTAACCCCCATTCTGTTTAAAAAGCGTCCGCACTTAACTTTTGTTCACTCAAACAGAGTTAACATTAAATAAAATCCACCTCAATGGCTTTTATATAAACTTTTCAATCAATCCTGGTTGCTTTTTTTAATCAAACTGGCACATTTTAACTCATCAGGTTAAACAAGATTTAAAAAAGGATGTGGTTATGTGCTCTATCTTCGGTATTCTAGACATCAAAAGTGATGCAACGGCATTGCGCCCTGTCGCTCTGGAAATGTCTAAAAAACTTCGTCATCGTGGCCCTGACTGGTCAGGAATTTACTCGTCAGACAAAGCCATTCTGGCTCACGAACGCTTGGCGATCGTTGGACTCAATAGCGGTGCACAACCCCTTTACAGCCCAGACAAAAAACTGATCCTGGCGGTAAACGGCGAAATCTATAACCACAAAGAAATTCGTGCCCGTTACGAAGACAAGTATGAGTTTCAGACCGATTCGGATTGCGAAGTCATTCTGGCGCTCTATCAAGACATGGGGGCCGACCTGTTGGAAGAACTCAACGGCATTTTTGCTTTTGTGCTCTACGATGAAGAAAAAGACCAGTATCTGGTTGGGCGTGACCATATCGGCATCATTCCGCTGTATCAGGGACACGATGAACACGGCAACTATTACGTGGCATCAGAAATGAAAGCGCTGGTTCCGGTATGTAAAACCGTCAGCGAGTTCCCCCCAGGCAGCTACTACAGCTCAACCGACAGCGAACCGCAACGTTACTACGTCCGTGACTGGAACGAATACGCAGCGGTCTCCGGCAACAGCACCAGCAAAGAGGAACTGACGGAAGCGCTTGAAGCCGCCGTCAAACGCCAGCTCATGACGGACGTGCCATACGGGGTTCTGCTGTCTGGCGGCCTGGATTCTTCCATCACTTCAGCGATCGCCAAACGTTTCGCCGCGATGCGTATTGAAGATGATGAACAGTCAGAAGCCTGGTGGCCACAGCTGCACTCCTTTGCCGTTGGCTTGGAGGGCGCACCGGATCTCAAAGCGGCGCGTGAAGTTGCCGATAAAATTGGAACCGTCCACCATGAAATGACCTACACCATTCAAGAAGGTCTGGACGCGATTCGTGATGTGATTTACCACATTGAAACTTATGACGTCACCACCATTCGCGCGTCCACACCTATGTTCCTGATGGGACGCAAGATTAAAGCGATGGGCATTAAAATGGTGTTGTCCGGTGAAGGGGCTGACGAGATCTTCGGTGGTTACCTGTACTTCCACAAAGCACCGAATGCCAAAGAGTTCCACGAAGAAACCGTACGCAAACTGTTGGCACTGAACATGTTTGACTGCGCACGCGCCAACAAATCTCTGGCCGCTTGGGGAGTCGAGGGGCGCGTACCGTTCCTTGATAAAGAGTTTATCGACGTGGCGATGCGCCTGAACCCGCAAGATAAAATGTGTGGCAACGGCAAAATGGAGAAGCACATTTTGCGTGAGTGTTTCGAACATTATCTGCCTGATTCCATCGCCTGGCGTCAGAAGGAGCAGTTCTCTGACGGCGTAGGTTACAGCTGGATCGATACGCTCAAAGAAGTGGCCGAAGCGAAAGTGACTGAGCAACAGATGGAAACGGCTAAGTTCCGTTTCCCGTACAACACCCCAACAACCAAAGAGGGTTATGTTTACCGCGAGATCTTTGAAGAGTTGTTCCCACTGCCATCGGCTGCGGAATGTGTCCCAGGCGGTCCTTCTGTCGCATGTTCTTCAGCCAAAGCCATCGAATGGGATGAGTCGTTCAAAAACTGTGTCGACCCGTCTGGCCGTGCGGTTCAAACCGTTCACAACGATGCCTACGCAGCCGCTGAATAAACCATTAAAAGGCACCGTCAGGTGCCTTTTTTACATATCTAAATCTTTGTTGTCGATACTCATCGGCACCGACTGATTGATCATTTTCACCAGCATAATCGAACGGGCTTCCCCATCGGCTTCCTGATAAATCGCATCAATGCCAGCAAACTGACCACTTTTCACCCGCAGTACCTGACCCTTTTCAGGTAACGCATCCTGGGGAACCTCTACTTCGCTTCCCTCCATCTGTTTCAGGGTATAAATCAAATCTCCCTGAAGTTCCTGAGGGTAGCGGCCCTGGCGAACGAAATCCACCACGCCACGGGTGGAACGGACCGCAGTAAAGCTTGGTCCCTGCTCAAAATCAAAACGAACAAACACGTAACAGGGAAACAAAGGTTCGCGTTTCTTGATCCGTTTTCCACGCGCCATTTTTTCGAGCGAAATTTCCGGGTAGTAACACTCTACTCCCTGATTTTCCAGGTTCAGTTTCGCTCTTGTCTGTTCGCCGCGCTTACAATAGAGGAGATACCAACGTTTCATATTTCTAGCCAATTGTATTTTTTGCCAATTCTAACATTTCATCTCCCCTTCAGAAAGATTGCATCCAGTTAAACAATGCCAAGCCACTGATATATCAGCAATAATTATTACCAAAAATGAAATCTTACTTTTCACCACAATTTCAACTCGAGAAGTGACACCAAAGAACAATTATTTCAACCAGTTACAAAGAATTAATATTCATTGCAAAATATCACCGTATTGCAGTCTGAATAACTAAAGGGTATACGTAACTGTCGAATAAAATCCTTTCATAATCATAATTAGTAAAACTTATTATTGTTGGTAACCTTTACTAACATTTCCTGCCTTTACTTGGCCATTCCGGCCGAAAGTACCTGGCAAGCAATACAGGAAAACCTACTATGTCCGACTTGAATATATTCAAGCAACCTAAGTCTTTTTATCTGATCTTTTCGATTGAGTTCTGGGAGCGTTTCGGCTTCTACGGCATGCAAGCCATTCTCACCGTCTACCTAGTGAAAATCATGGGGATGGACGAGTCAAACTCGTTTGTCCTGTTTGGTGCTTTCTCTGCACTGGTGTTTGGTTTCGTCGCAGCTGGTGGCTGGATTGGTGACAAGCTGATCGGTACAAAGCGAGCAATCACGCTTGGTGCCATCATTCTAATGTTCGGCTATCTGTTACTGGGTCTGTCAACCACTAAACAACACTTTGGCGGTGAAACACTGATCTACATCGCGATGGGCTTTATTACTGTCGGTAACGGCTTGTTCAAAGCCAACCCATCCAGCTTGCTGGCAAAAGTGTACCCGGAAAACGATCCACGCCTCGATGGCGCCTTCACCATGTATTACATGGCGATCAATCTGGGGTCGTTCTTCTCGATGATCCTGACGCCACTCGTTGCAGAGAGGATGGGCTATGGCATGGCGTTTGGTGTCAGTGCCATCGGCTTGGCCATCACAGTCGTCAACTTTGTGATGTGTCAGCGCATGCTAAAAGGTGTCGGCTCACCTGCGGATCTTGCGCCGGTTGATAAGAGCAAACTATTGATGGTAGCTATCGGCGCTGTGATAGCCAGCTTCGTGTGCAGCTACCTGCTGCAGAACCTGACACTGGCACACATCATCCTGGTCATTGCTGGCCTGACGATTCTGGCATTCTACTTCAAAGAAGCGTTTTCTATTACCGGCCTGGAACGTGCCAAAATGCTCGTGGCTTTCGTTCTGATGTTGCAGGGTGTGGTTTTCTTCGTTCTGTATTTCCAGATGCCAACCTCACTGAACTTCTTCGCCATTCACAACGTAACCCACGATATTCTGGGTATGAATGTCGCTCCGGAACAGTTCCAGGCGCTGAACCCATTCTGGATCATGATCGCCAGCCCGGTTCTGGCGATGCTGTATGGCAAGATGGGCGATCGTCTGGCAATGCCATTTAAGTTCGCCACTGGTATGGTACTGTGTGCGCTCTCCTTCCTGGTACTGGGTTGGGGTGTCAACTTCGCCAACGCGGATGGCATCATCAGTTCTAACTGGTTGATCGCCAGCTACGCATTCCAGTCGGTGGGCGAGCTGCTGGTATCTGGTCTGGGTCTGGCCATGGTCGCTCAGTTGGTGCCTCAGCGTATGATGGGCTTTGCCATGGGCATGTGGTTTCTGACCTCTGCAACCGCGGCCGTGATCGCCGGCTGGGTTGCCAGCCTGACTTCGGTACCTGCTGGTATCTCCGACGCGCATCAGACCTTGGAAATCTATGGGGATGTATTCTCGAAGATCGGTTACGTCACCGCAGCGGTTGCAGTCGTTACGTTCCTGATTGCACCGAAATTGACGAAAATTTGTAACGGAAAAGTGGATACCGCCGCCGCTCAATCTGAGCAAGCGACCGCCTAATCGGACATTTAAGTCACCCAAAAACCCCGGCCAGTGCCGGGGTTTGTTATATTTGACGCACTGATGCCTGTGGCGCTCAACACAGATGAGGATCCAGCAGCGTTTCCATCATCTCAATGTGTGGATCTGAGTCGTTCAAACACTCAATGTAGGTAAAACGCTCCCCGCCTGCGTGTTGAAATATCTCCAGACACTGCTCGGAAATTTCTTCCAATGTCTCCAGACAGTCGACCGAAAATGCCGGACTGATGATGTCGAGATTGCGCACACCTTTAGACGGCAACGCTTCCAGTGTTTTATCCGTATAAGGCTGGAGCCACTCTTCGCGGCCAAAACGTGACTGATAACTGGTACCAATCTTGTCAGCAGGCAAACCCAGCTCTTCACCCAGTAAACGAGTTGTCTCTTGGCAATGTTGTGGGTAGACATCGCCGTTGTCAGCAAAACGCTTAGGGATGCCATGATAAGAGCAGAGCAAAAACTCGCCTTGACCGTTTTGTTGCCAGGACGCGCGCACTTTAGCCGCCAGTGCTTTGATATACAGTGGATGGTTGTAATAATCGCGAAGCAATGTATAGCCCGGGATCACCGCCATTGTTTTAAACGCTTTCGTCAAGCCATCAGACACTGCGGCTGTCGTAGTACCGGAATATTGTGGATACAAAGGCAACACAAGGATGTGTTCAACCCCTTGCGCCATCAACGCTTCCACCCCAGTTTGCAGACTCGGATTCCCATACGTCATACCAATTTCAACTGGCCGGTTCAGTCGTGCTTGCAGTTTTTGAGCCTGACGCTTGGAAAAGACCAACAACGGAGAGCCTTCATCCATCCAGACACTCTGATACAGTTTGGCGACCTTCGGCGCCCGAACAGGTAAGATCACACCATGCAATAACGGACACCACAGCCAACGAGTCAGATCGACCACCCGATGATCATGGAGAAACTGGCTCAGAAAACGTTTCACTGCCGGAGCAGTCGGTTCATCAGGCGTCCCCAGATTGACCAGCAACACGCCCAGTTTTTTGTAATTCTTCATAGACACCAAAAGCTTATACGTGAAAGAACCTAAGATGTACGTACAGCACAAGGCAAGGGTTCATAAAAAAAGCGACCCATTACGGGTCGCTTTACTATACCAAATCTGAATTACCAGCCGATAGCCAATTATGCCAGTGCTTTCTCAATATCCGCACTCACTTCAGCCACCGCTTTGGTACCGTCGAATTTCAGGTACTGGGTGTTGCCCGCCGCCGCTTCTTTACCGTAGTACTCAATCAAAGGTGCGGTTTGCTCGTGGTATACCCCCAGACGCGCGCGTACGGTCTCTTCTTTATCGTCATCACGTACAACCAGATCTTCACCAGTGACGTCGTCTTTCCCTTCCACTTTCGGCGGGTTGTAAACAACATGGTAAGTACGACCAGAAGCCAGGTGCGCACGACGACCCGCCATACGTTCAACGATAACATTGTCCGCAACGTCGAATTCGATTACGTAGTCGATGTCAATGCCCATCTCTTTTAGGCCATCAGCTTGAGGAATGGTGCGAGGGAAGCCATCCAGCAGGAAGCCTTTCTCACAATCATCCTGAGCGATACGCTCTTTGATCAGACCCAGAATGATATCGTCTGAAACCAGCTGACCAGCATCAATTACAGCTTTCGCTTGTTTGCCAAGCTCAGTACCCGCTTTGATAGCAGCACGCAGCATGTCACCAGTAGAGATTTGTGGAATACCAAACTTCTCCATGATGAACTGAGCTTGTGTGCCTTTACCTGCACCTGGAGCACCTAGAAGAATGATGCGCATGTTTAATCCTCTTTAGAAATGATGTTTATACCGAAGCTCACAATCGCGCCCTACGCTACGGTAAGTTTCGGTATAAGGTAATAATAATCATAAACAGGCAAGCAAAATACACGCCTTAGTTATGACATTCAAGCCCCGAATTCTACCATAAAAATGACTCCCGAGGCCGGGTTTACGACTAAAGAATGCAAACTGAACGGTTTTTCACTGCAGAAAATGAAACAGTTAACCTTTTTCAGCCTTTGTACAGCCTGCAAGAAACAAAAAGCTCGCCAGAAGCGAGCTTTTTCCCGTGCAATGCGATTATTCCACCTTAGTCAAAAGGCTGTTAATCGCGCCAAGGAACTGAGATGGATCTTCCATTGACCCCCGTTCAGCCAGCATCGCCTGCCCCAACAGTACTTCAACCCAGCGACCAAATGCAGCTTCGTCTGCTTCATCCGCCATGCGCTTGACCAGCGGGTGATCCGGGTTGATCTCGAAAATGTACTTCACATCTGGCACCGCTTGTCCGGCGGCCGCCAGCAATTTCGCCATCTGGGTGCCCATTTCAAAATCATCGGTCACCACTACCGCCGGCGTCGACGCCAGCTTGAAGGTTGTGCGCACTTCTTTTACTCGTTCACCCAGGTAAGTTTTGGTGCGTTCCACCACCGACTTGAACTCTTCTTCCGTCTCTTTGCGCTTCTCTTTTTCCGCCTCGTCCTCAAACTGGCTCAGATCTAAGCCGGCTTTGGTGATTGACTGGAAAGATTTGCCATCAAATTCGGTCAGGTAGTTCATCAGCCACTCATCGATGCGATCGTACATCAGAATAACTTCAATGCCTTTAGCTTTGAACTGCTCCAGGTGTGGGCTGCTCTTCGCCGCAGCGTAGCTGTCCGCCGTCAGGTAATAGATCTTGTCCTGACCTTCTTTCATTCGCTCAACATACGAGGCCAGATCCACCGACTGCTCATCCGAGTCCACCTCTGTCGACGCAAAGCGCAGCAGAGCGGCAATCTTTTCTTTGTTGCTAAAGTCTTCCGCCGGGCCTTCTTTCAGTACCAGACCGAACTCTTTCCAGAAACTCTGATACTTATCCGCGTCGTTTTTCGCCAGACGTTCCAACATGGTCAGCACCCGTTTGGTACAGGCATTTCGCAAAGACTGTGTCACTTTGTTGTCTTGCAGAATTTCACGCGAGACGTTCAGCGGCAGGTCATTAGAATCGATCAGACCCCGTACGAAACGCAGATATGACGGCATGAACTGCTCAGCGTCGTCCATGATAAAGACACGCTGGACGTACAACTTCAGACCAGATTTGTGGTCACGGTTGAACATATCCCAAGGCGCTTTGGCCGGGATATACAACAGGCTGGTGTAGTCGTTTTTACCTTCGACACGGTTGTGGCTCCAAAGCAGTGGGTCCGCAAAATCGTGGGACACATGCTTGTAGAATTCGTTGTACTCGTCATCACTGATGTCTGACTTGTTACGCGTCCACAGAGCCTGAGCTTTGTTGATCTGCTCCCACTTGGTTTCCCCTGTTTCGTTGCCGTCTTCATCACGGACTTGGGTCTGAATCGACACTGGAATACCGATGTGATCAGAATATTTGCCAATCACCTCACGCAGACGCCATTCGTTCAAAAACTCTTTGCCGTCTTCGCGCATGTGAAGAATGATGTCCGTACCACGACTCTCTTTGCTGATGGTTTCGATGGTGTACTCACCTTCGCCTTGCGAATACCACTGCACCGCCTGATCAGCCGGCTGGTCAGCCGCGCGAGTGCGTACCGTCACCGCATCAGCCACAATAAATGCCGAGTAAAAGCCGACACCAAACTGGCCGATAAGTTGAGAATCTTTACTCTGCTCTTGCGACAGTTTGGAGAAGAATTCCGCGGTTCCGGATTTGGCAATGGTACCCAGATGCTCAATCACATCTTCGCGGCTCATACCAATACCGTTGTCGGAAATGGTCAATGTGTTGTTGTCCTGATCAAACGACAGCTTGACGCCCAGGTCAGCATCACCCTGATACAAATCCGGATCAGAAAGAGCCTGGAAACGTAATTTGTCTGACGCATCGGATGCGTTCGAGATCAGTTCACGCAGGAAAATCTCTTTGTTTGAATAAAGAGAATGAATCATCAAGTGAAGTAGCTGTTTTACTTCAGACTGGAAACCACGAGTTTCTTTGTTCTGTGTAGCTGTTTCGCTCATGTTAACTCCATGACATCTTGGACCGGATCTCCGGCGGAATGGCCGTCGGAGACTATTGATATTTGCTATTTAACATGAGGATGACAAATGTAAATTCAAGGTCAAAAACCATAAAAACAATATTTTTTTTGATTTGTTTTGAGTTATCCTTGGGCGGCAAGTTATCAATTTATCTAAATTCCCCTGTTCCAGTTTGCTATTTTAGAGAGCCGATTCCGGAATTAAACTGACCAAACAGTCCAATTATAAGAAGAGCTAAATGAGTAACATAGGCACAAAGTTTATCTTAGCTAACCGATTTACTTTTGACCCCAATAGTAACTCACTGGTCGATCAGTCAAATGACAATGAGGTTGTCAGACTCGGCAGCAACGAAAGTCGTATCCTGCTGATGCTGTCTGAGCGCCCTAACGAGGTTGTCTCGCGCAATGATCTGCACGAGTTCGTCTGGCGTGATCAAGGTTTTGAAGTGGATGACTCGAGCCTGACCCAGGCCATTTCAACATTACGCAAAATGTTGAAAGATTCCACAAAATCCCCCCAGTTTGTGAAAACCGTCCCCAAACGTGGTTATCAGTTGATTTGTAACGTTGAGCGCTCTGCCCCGCTATCGGGTCAGGAAAATACCGGCCAGGACGAGATTGACACGGAAGAGAGCGCAATCGTTTCCGCCGATGGTCTCCCCCCGTCCGCAGAGAGCGAAACCATGACGGAGCCACAGCCGTCTGTGACGCCAACATCAACCCCGGTACGCCGGGCAAAAACCAGCATGCTGACCAAGATCCTGTTATTAGTGGCTATCTTGCTGCCATTGTGTGTGGTGCTGTTTACCAACCCGTCTGAGTCGAAATTCCGTGAACTGGCAATTTATGACAACGTCCCGGTGATGACCCCAATTAATCACCCAGACCTGTCGCGCTGGCTGCCATCCATCGAACAATGTGTGAGAAAATACAATGAATCTCACGCTGATCGCAGCAAGCCCGATCAAATCATCGCGACCGGTGGGCAGAACAATCAGCTCATCCTCAATTACATTCATTCCATCGCTCAATCCGGTGAAAACATCACTGTGCGCATATTTGCCGAGCAGGAAGACCTGGGAAAAGTGTGTAAATAAGGGCCGAGAAGAATGAACGAAAAAATTGCAGTATTAATTCTGGCGTTATCTGCGGCTTTCAGCGGCTGGCTCTATTGGGGCAGCGATCTGAAAGTGGAGCAGGTACTGACCGCCAAAGAGTGGCAATCGAAGATGGTCACCGTGATCACCGACAAGATACCAGAAAGCTCAGTAGGGCCGCTGCGTAAAGTCGCAGTGGACTCGAATGTAAAGTATCTGCCAAATGGCACGTATATTCGCGTCTCATCAGTACGTCTGTTTGCTGAAAACACCGCAAATCAGAGTGTGATCAATATTTCGGAAACGGGTGAGTGGAACATTAGTGATAATTATCTGCTGATCACACCGACCGAGTTCAAAGACATTTCGTCTGCCGACTCAAAAGATTTCACTCAGGAGCAGTTGGAGCTCATCACTCAGATCTTTAAGATGGACGCGCAACAAAGCCGTCGTATCGACGTGATCAACGAGAAATCGCTGTTGCTAACTAGTCTCAGCCACGGCTCAACGGTCTTGTTTACCAACTAAACCACATACGATTAGGGGCATTTTCATGCCCCTTTTAATTCGCTGTAAAAACCGACCTGCCCAAGCGGCCACTTGACCCAACGAGCCCGCCCCCGCATGATGTTTTTCCTAACTCGATCCTGAGCAATACACTCCAAAGAGGGACAGATGGAAAAAGCACGTATTGATATTTACTACTGCCGCCAATGCAATTGGATGCTTCGTTCTGCCTGGCTGGCGCAAGAATTACTCCACACCTTCAGCGAAGAAACTGAACAGGTTGCATTGCATCCCGATACGGGCGGACGATTTGAAGTGTTCTGTAATGGTCAGCGGATATGGGAGCGCAAAGCAGAAGGGGGCTTTCCGGAAGCAAAACAACTCAAACAACGGGTGCGCGATATCATCGCCCCGGAGCGCAATTTAGGTCACTCCGATTCTAAATAAACAGGGCAGCCAAGATGCAGCCCTGCCGGTTTGAGTTTACAACGGAGTGTGCACCATAATCTGCTCGTCAAAACTACGCACTTCGAGTCGGCCTTGATGATAAAGACCATAACTGGGTGGTAAACCATTGCGCGGGAACGTGACTGACCCCGGATTGAAAATAAACTGTTGTTGGTTGCGCTCTGCAACCGGAACATGGGTGTGTCCATGCACAATAACATCACCATCGCGCAGCGGCGGGCGTTTTTCAGCATTGTACAAATGACCGTGAGTCAGAAATAGACGCTGACCGGAAGGCAACATTACCCACGCATAATCTGCCATCACCGGAAACTGCAGCAACATCTGATCGACCTCACTGTCACAATTGCCCCGAACCGCAATAATCTCGGATGCGTACTGGTTGAGAGCCTCAGCCACGGCGCTCGGCTGATAATGCTCCGGGATCGGGTTTCTCGGCCCGTGGTTGAGCATATCACCCAACAGGATCAATCCATCACACCCCAAACGCTGATATTGCGCTAACGTGCGTTCTGTTGCAGCCAAATCCCCATGTAAATCGGATGCGAAAAAGAGTTTCACAACGTCACCTCCTTACTGTTTATAAGGAAATTCTACGCCGTTTGGCTTTCTTCGTCATCCAATGCCATGCCATTAATCACAATGTTGTTGTAACTGACCATACCAATGACGCGACCATTCTCAATCACCGGAGCACGGCTGATCCCAAAACGCTCAAACAGCCGAGCACAATATTTAACGTTCATCTCCGGTGAAACCGATAAGGCCGGCTTGGTCATGATCTCGTAGATGTTGGTGCGCTTGGGGGAGCGATTTTGCGCCAGAACCTTTTTCGCGATGTCGTTCATTAACACCAGTCCGAATTCATCGTCATCATGGCGCTTACTGACCACCAGGGCTTTCACTTCGTGCTGCCGCGCCAAGGCAATGCCTTCATGTACTGTCGTCAGACCGTCAATCATCACATAAGTGTTGGCCATGACATCTCTGACTCGAATCACCGTATGACTTTTCATAGTTCATCCTCCACCACTTTCGTCAGACGTTCCACCTGATGAGCCACCCCGACCGCGTCCTCGATATCAATCTGAACGGCGATCCCCTGACCGGACTCTTCATCAAACTCCCCAACCTCGCTGATGGTTTCCAGGATCTGCCGTGACAGATGCTCTTCAACCACCAGCAACACCACATCGCGCTGTACTTCGAGGGTCAGACCAAAAAACGTTCGTTTCTGATTCAGTCCCTGCCCGCGGGCATTGTTGATCACCGTCGCCCCAGTCGCCCCTGCCTCACGGGCGGCATCCAGCACTTTGTCGGTTTTACTGTCTTCCACAAATGCCAGAATCAGTTTAAAGCGCATCTTCATCCTCCTGAATGCAAGCTTCTCGGTTGAGCCAGCGTGTAATCTGAGCGTAGCCCATCACTGAAATTATCGGAAACAGGCTGGCAAAAGCGATCAAGCCAAACCCATCAATCATTGGGTTCCGGCCTGGCACCGTCGATGCCAGCCCCAATCCGAGTGCGGCCACCAACGGAACAGTCACGGTTGATGTCGTCACGCCTCCGGAGTCATAAGCCAGGGGCACGATCATTTTGGGAGCGTAGTAGGTTTGAATCACCACTATCAGGTATCCGGCGATGATGTAGTAATGGATCGGGTCGCCGACCACAATCCGGTAGCTACCCAGTGCAATACCGACGGCTACTCCAATCGCAACCGCAATGCGCAACCCGTTTACACTGATGGTCCCCCCTGAGACCTGATTGGCTTTGATCGCGACTGCGATCAACGATGGCTCCGCAATCGTCGTACTAAACCCAATCAGAAATGCAAACAGATAGACCCAGTAATAATCCAGCCAGTCGAGTACCCCACCGACACTGACGCGCACTTGTGCCAGGAAGTCCGGTGCTGTCAGTTGTCTCGCCATGGTTTCCCCGAGCGGAAATAACGCCATCTCCAGACCAAGCAAAAACAAAGACAGACCGATGATGACATACACAAAGCCCAGCAAAACTTTAGGAAGATTGGTCACTGGTTTACGTAAAATCACCAGTTGGAAGCCAAAAATCAGGGTGGTAATAGGAATAACATCGTGAATGGTATCCCATAACGTGTGCAAAAACGCGCTCAGAGCCATCATGACAATACCATTCCGTAAACCATGACAAACATCATTGGCAATAGAGATGCAAACGCGATCAAACCAAACCCGTCCAGCATGGGATTGCGACCTTTTATCGAAGAGGCAAGCCCCACGCCGAGCGCTGTCACCAGAGGAACCGTGATGGTGGAAGTGGTCACTCCGCCCGAGTCATACGCCACACCAATGATCCATTTAGGCGCAAAACTGGTTAACACCATCACGCCGAGATAACCCGCAATGATCACATAATGGATCGGCCAGCCTTTGAGGATCCGTAACACCCCCAACATAATCGCCACACCAACCGACAGTGCCACCGTCAGTCTCAGTCCATTGGCGTAGGATTCACGCTGCATCTGATTGTTGGTGATCACCCCTCCTTCTGCAGCCACTTCTGCCGCTTCCGCCGCAACAGCGGTCAGCGCAGGCTCCGCAACTGTGGTACTAAACCCGAGTCCAAATGCAAATGTCATCAGCCAGAAGATGCTGCCTTTGCGCGCAAACGCTTTTGCCATCGATTCTCCGATTGGAAACAGCCCCATTTCCAAACCAAAAACAAACAACGTCAGCCCGAGTACCACCAGCAGCAAGCCCGACAGAATCGCCCCCATTTGTGGCAGAGGCTCCTGCAAAACCACCAATTGAAAAAAACCGATCACCACGATGATCGGCAGCAAATCCCGAAGACTGCTGAGCAACGCCCGCAACAATGCTCCCAATGCCCTCACTCGTCCTCCGGTATGCCGTCCAGTTGTTTTTATGATGGCAAACCAAGCGCCTGATCGGTGTGATGGAATTATCGTCCTGGACAGAAACGTAACTAAATGTAAAAAAACGTGAAGTTGAATAAAACCTGATGCATAACATACTGTGCGATTAGCAGCATCACGAGCAACAAGTCGCTATAATTGAAAGTGCCTGATTGACGAATCAGTTCGTATAAACCGGATGTTCCCCCACAACATGGCTTCCGGAATGAGGAGACACGGATGAGAATATTACTGACTGGCGGTTCAGGGTTTATCGGCAAAGAGCTGCTTAAACATCTGGCTACCCATCAGATCGTTCTGCTGACCAGAAACGTGGACAACACCAAACGCCTGATCAAGCACGCTGATCTGGGTAATGTTCGCTATATCACCACTCTGGATGACTTTCATGATCTCAATGACTTCGATGCGGTCATCAATCTGGCTGGTGAGCCGATTGCCGACAAGCGCTGGACCCGTGCCCAAAAAAAGCGCATTTGTCAGAGCCGCTGGTCACTGACAGAACAACTGGTCGAACTGATGCATGCCAGTACACAACCACCAGGTGTTTTCATCAGTGGCTCGGCGGTAGGTTATTACGGCGACCAACAACAGCATCCTTTTGATGAGAGTCTGCATGTGCACAACAACGGTTTTCCCCATCAAGTGTGCGCCGAATGGGAAGCCATAGCCAAACGTGCCCGCTCCGACGACACCCGAGTCTGCTTATTGCGCACCGGTTTGGTGCTTGGTCACGACGGCGGCGCTCTGGCGAAAATGCTACTGCCATACAAGCTCGGGCTAGGTGGCCCAATCGGTAACGGTAAACAATATTGGCCCTGGATTCACATCCTCGATATGGTACGCGGTATTGTCTACCTGCTCGAAACCACGCACGCGCATGGTGCATTTAACTTTTGCGCTCCCCATCCGGTAACCAATAGACACTTCAGTGGCACACTGGCAAAAACGCTGCGGCGACCTCATCTCTTGTTTACACCTAAGTGGGCTCTGAAACTGGCGATGGGCGAAAGTTCAGTGTTGTTATTTGATAGCGTCCGCGCTAAGCCCAAACGCCTGACAGAGCTTGGCTTCCAGTTCAGTTACTCCCGTCTGGAGCCGGCCCTGAAAAACCTGTTACAACACGAAGACTAATCCGGTACCCTTAAGTCACTGTAGATCAATGAATTAAGTGGGTTTTCTATGGGCAAGTCGATTCTCATAACAGGTTGCTCCTCCGGCATCGGGTACGAGTGTGCACACGCGTTGCATCAACGCGGCTATCGCGTGATCGCGTCATGTCGTCGACGTGAAGACGTCGAACGTTTACGCGCCGAAGGATTGACCTGCATTCAGCTCGATCTCTCTGACTGTGACAGCATCACTGAGGGCGTACAACAGGCGTTGTCACTGTGCGATGGCCAACTGGATGCGCTGTTCAATAACGGCGCTTATGGTCAGCCTGGCGCTCTGGAAGATCTGCCGACCGATGCGCTCAGAGCTCAATTTGAAACCAATTTTTTCGGCTGGCATGAACTGGTACGGCAACTGCTTCAGGTGCTTCGCCAGCACCAGGGACGCATCATACAAAACAGTTCGGTGCTGGGCTTTGCCGCCATGAAGTATCGCGGCGCTTATAACGCATCAAAGTTTGCTCTGGAAGGCTGGACGGATACTCTGCGTCTTGAGTTACATGGTAGCGGCGTCCATATCTCACTGATTGAACCCGGTCCGATCGAAACCCGTTTTCGCGCAAACGCGCTGCTCGCCTTTCAGCGCTGGATCACGGTGCCCGGCAGTCCCCATCAGACACAATACGAGCAACAGTTAGCCAGATTGGAGAAGGATAAATCCGGTAATGCATTTGTCTTGCCCGCATCCGCTTGTGTTGATCCACTCATTCATGCCCTTGAATCCTCGAGGCCAAAACTGCGCTACCGGATCACCACACCAACCAAAGTGTTCTGGTATCTTAAACGCCTGTTGCCATCGCGCTGGCTCGATGCTCTTTTGCGCCGTGCGGCATGATGGTGTCATTAATCCGTAATAAAGGTGTGTCATTCTCCCTCCTGAAGCTGGAAAGCTCTATCCACAACAACACAGCGTTGCATTCGGCGGAATATGACTATGACCCTAAAGCAATTAAATTGGCTCAGTGTGGGTGTTGCGCTAACTCTATTTCTGGTTTTCTGACACCTTTGCTTGCCTGCCTCCCTTTGGGAGCAACAAAAAACACCGCTTCTGCGGTGTTTTTTGTATTTAACCACCTCAAACGCTTGATAAATGCCGAATTCACCCTTACCTCTAAGGTAATAACTCAAGTGAGCAAGGATTTTTACTATGCAAACCGCCTCCATTGTGGAACTGACCGAGCAGAATTTTCGCGAAGTGCTCGAGGGCTCTGTACAGACTCCGGTACTGATTCATTTCTGGGCACCGATGAGTCAAGAAAGTGCGGCGATCATTCCCGAACTGCAAACGCTGGCACAAAACTACGCAGGCGCCTTTACCCTGGCTTTGCTCAACTGCGAACAACAGCAGGCTATCGCCATGCAATTTGGTGTCCAGGCCTTGCCGACCATCGCATTGTTCGTGAACGGTCAACCAGTCGATGGACTGGGAGGTCCACAACCGCTCGACGCCATTGAACAGATGTTGATCAAACATCTGCCAAGTCAGGATGAGCTGGTTCTGCGTCAAGCGATGGAGCTGGTCGATGAGCACAACTACGCACAAGCGTTGTCATTGTTGCAAACCCTTGCCGAGGAGATCCAACTCAAGGGGGACGTGAAACTGGTGACGGCACAGTGTCTGCTGGAAACCCAACAGTTCGATCAGGCAGAGGCACTACTCGCCACAATTCCGCTCGAATACCAGGACAATGCCTATAAAAGCCTGATCGCCAAACTGGAACTCCACAAACAGGCCGCAGACAGTCCCGAGATTCAGGCTCTGGAGAGTCAATTCAGCCAGGATCCGACCAACGTGCAACTCGCGCACGATCTGGCGATTCAATATCATCAGGTCCAACGTGATGAAGAAGCTTTGGAACTGATGTGGACGATGCTGCGCGGCGATCTCAATGCACTGGATGGCGAAATCAAGAAAACCTTTATGGATGTGCTTAGCGCTCTCGGACAAGGCAATGCGATCGCTGCCAAATATCGTCGTCAGCTTTATTCTCTGCTCTATTAACTTCCACTTACCGTCGATGAAAGGCCGGATAGCCCGGCCTTTTTTGATCGTAAAAACTTGATATCTAGCCGTTATTGCCGCGTGATTTGACTTATACTGGCTAGATCAAAACCACAATAAGGACACATCGTCATGGCTGTTGACTCCCTCATTACCATTGGCGTCTTTATCGCCGTCGCTGTGATTGTGATAGCGGCAGGGATAAAAACCGTTTCGCAAGGGAACCACTGGACGGTTGAACGCTTTGGCCGCTACACCCATACGTTAAAACCCGGCCTCAACATGATCATCCCGTTTATTGATCGCATCGGGCATAAAATCAACATGATGGAACGCGTACTCGACATTCCAGCTCAGGAGGTGATATCGAAAGATAACGCCAACGTGACCATAGATGCGGTTTGTTTCGTGCAAGTCATCGATGCGGCCAAAGCCGCTTATGAAGTGAATGATCTTGAGCATGCTATCCGTAACCTGACTCTGACCAACATCCGGACGGTTCTCGGTTCACTCGAATTGGATGAGATGCTGAGTCAACGCGATATGATCAACACCAAGCTGTTGTCGATTGTTGACCAGGCGACCAACCCCTGGGGAGTTAAGGTCACCCGGATTGAGATTAAAGATGTACGCCCCCCGACTGATTTAACAGCCGCCATGAACGCGCAAATGAAAGCTGAACGTAACAAACGAGCGGAAATCCTTGAAGCCGAGGGGATCCGTCAGGCTGAAATTTTGCGCGCAGAAGGACAAAAACAATCCGAGATCCTCAAAGCGGAAGGCCAGAAGCAGGCCGCAATTCTGCAGGCAGAAGCGCGTGAGCGCGCGGCTCAAGCGGAAGCAAAGGCCACCGAAATGGTATCGAATGCGATTGCTCAGGGTGACATGCAGGCGGTGAACTACTTTGTCGCCCAAGGCTACACCGATGCTCTCAAATCCATTGGTCAGGCAGAAAACGGCAAAATCGTCATGCTACCTTTGGAAGCATCTGGGCTGATGGGCTCCATCGCCGGTATCGCAGAAATGTTCAAACACAGCCAACAACCTTCCGATCACTGAGGTGCACGTGATTCCACTACTTGAACAAATGAACTACTGGCACTGGCTGGCTTTCGGTCTGATCTTGCTGGCGATTGAGCTGCTCGGTACAGCTGGCTACTTTTTGTGGCTTGGGATCTCGGCATTATTGGTTGGGCTACTGATGACCTTACTCCCGATGAGCTGGCAACTGCAATGGGTGGCATTCGGAGTATTTTCGCTGGCTACCACCTGGTTGTGGTGGCGCAGACAACTCACGCGCGACCGCAGTGAAGATGCCCAGCGAAATCTGAATCAGAAACAGAAGCAGTTGATCGGGCAGCGTATCCGTCTGGAGCAAGATGTCGTGATTGGTGCAAATCGAATAAAGCTGGGTGATACCACTTGGTCTGCCCACTCTGAACAAGAGATCAGCGCGGGCAGTCTGGTCGAAGTGGTTGCCGTAGATGGTATTATTCTCGTCATTACACCCGTAAAAAATTAATCAATTTATTAGGTGTTTCACGCAAGGGAAACACCTATAGTCACTCTTATTCACAGAAACACAATATAAACACTTATTATTCAACATATTAATAAGTATATTTCTAAAACAAAGTATCAGATCAAGCGCCATAGTTACATTAATGACTCACTTCCACTCCAATTATCAGATTATTAAAGTTCCTATTTTTCAATGCATTATTA
>NZ_WXWO01000060.1:0-73406 GCF_009904845.1 Vibrio sp. V38_P2S17PM301
ACATGATATTTACAATTCCATCGCGTGTGCGCTAAGCTCTTTTCGTCCCCCATTGGGACCCCCTTTCAATTCTTAATTAACTCTTGCAGTTGCCAGACCACAAGACGTTTTTATCAAATTGAAAGGGGTTATATAACTAACTTATAGCTGTAAGCTTTACGGAACCCCCAGCCTAGCTGGGGGTTTTCTCTATACAAAAAAGAGGCCCGCAAAGCGGGCCTCTCATGATTTAAACGGTACGGATGTGCTCGGCAATGCGCCACAGCACACCACTTGGATCCGTCATGCAAAATTCAAGCATGCCCCATGGCTGCTGCTGTAATTCGGTCAACGTGGTACCGAATTCCGTCTCCACACCGGATTGCGCCACGTGCTGATGCCAACTGCGTGCGTCTTCAACCAACAGATGCATCATGTAGTTTTCGCAATGCACCGGTTCGTAAAAATCCTGCAGCAAAAACGCACATTCGCCTTTGCTCAGGTAAGCGACTTCACCAAACACGGAACCTACCGCAAACCCCAGTGACTGGTAAAAGCTGATCGACAACTCAAAGTCTCTGGCGGGTACGAAGGCTTTAATTTCGCGGGTTGCCAGATTCGCCATACGTTCTTCACCTCTGTTAATCCGGGCGCGCCAAGGTCGACACCCGGATACTCTGTTCCTTTATGAAAAGGCCGCCCCAGGACGGGACGGCACTGCTGTGTAAACGGGGGTTTTTCTGCCCGTTGTAACCTTATGAATGGCTATCAGAATCTTACTTGATAGTTTAGCGTATAAGTGCGGCCTCGGCCCTTATAATCATACGCACCCGGTGCATAATGAGTTGAATAGAGAATCTGCGCTCGCTGACCCCAAAGCGTAGTGTAGTCGTTATTCAGCAGGTTTTGGATACCAAAGCCCAAGGTTCCGACTGGCAGTTGATAATTCCCAACCAGATCAAACAGAGTAAAGCCGTCGAGTTTATTGTCTTGATCATCGGAATAATGAAACATAGTCTGGCTTTGCAGCTTCAGTGTCAGTTCATCATCATACCAAACCGCCCAAGCGCTGGCTTTAGAGGCACTGGCTTCGCCCGCCGACATCTTATTCCAGTCGCCATCTTGTTTCACTTCCGACATCACCAAGTGACCGGATGCCCCGAATTGAAGCTGCGTGTTAAACCAATACGTCAACTGCGCTTCTGTTCCGTATACGCGTCGTTTGTCGTCAACACTTTCGATCAGCATGGTCTGTTTATTGTAGCTGACCGATTTGTCCGATTGAGAATAGTAGGTGGCCGCCTGCACACTCAGATCGGCGTTATCGAAGCGATACCCCACTTCAACACTGTTGGTTTTGATGCCCGACATGCGTGAGCCATCAACGTTGATACTGTTTAGCAGGGCGTAGTGACCGTTCGCGTCCATATCAGCGTACTCACCCTGGCCGTAATACTTGGCCGGATCCGCCAGATCAAAGCCCTGGGAGAAGTTAGCCCAGAGCTGCGATGCCGGCGTCAGTGAGTAGATGGTTCCGAGGTTGAATAAACCAACATGATAGTCAGTTTCACCACCCGGCACCGCATCGGCTGACACCCCGTTCCCCGCCGCAATCTTCTTCTGGATGCTATATGCTACAAAATCATCTATTTCATTGTTCAAGTACTGATAGCGAGCGCCGCCCTGAATATGCCATTTCGGCGTCAGGGCATAGTCGGCTTGCACAAAGGCGGCAACAGAGCTGACTTTAGTCCCCGGATACCGGCCCACTCGCGCATAAGTGTCATTATTTAGGTTACCAGACGCCGTCGCAACAGCCGGGTCAAACAGTGCCTGATTGCTGTCAAAGCTGTCGCGGTATGCATCCACGCCATACACTAAGTTGAGACGAGAGAACTGCTTGGCCAGAGCGGTTTTTAGCGCGAATACATCAGTTTTCTGCTCCGACGCACTCTGATAATAGGGTGAGAATGTCTGCTGCTCTGAGCGATAGGAAGCCTCGGCGATCAGTTGATGGCCTAAAAACGCGCTGTCGCTGTACCTCATACCTAGCATCACGCGCTCGGTACCATGCTGACGGTCAGATTCAAACCCTTTACGTACGTCAACGAACTCACCGTTCACTATGTAAAGACCGTAAGGTGAGTCCTGCTGACTGTCGTAATACTGCGCGAGCAAATCCAGTTGCTTGGTTTCGGACAACTCAATGCCGACCGTACTGAGCACATCCAGTGTTTTGTTGTATTGCAGCGATCCCTGAGAGATATCCGGTGTGACGATGTCACCATCAGCATCATAAAAGCCTTGCGTTTCGGTGTAGACCGCGGCTAACCGTGCACTTACTTTGTCACTGCCACCAGCAATGGACTGACCCAGTTTGTAATCCGCATCATCACTGGTTTGAAAGCCACTTGATCCCCCCAGGTAACTCTCAAACTGAAGTGCGTCATCGTTGGCTTTTTTGGTCACAATGTTGATCACGCCGCCCGTCGCACCAGCGCCGTATACTGATGTAGCGCCAGACAACACTTCAATTCGGGCAATATTAAACGGGTCAATCGAGTCCAGCGCACGGCTGATAGGACGCGACGACTGCAACGACACCCCATCAATCATGACCAGCATTTTACGCCCGCGCAGGTTTTGGCCGTAATTGGTCCGTGCGCCACTGCCAACGTCCAGCGACGGAATCGTAGCCGCCAGAATGTCACCCAGTGTTTTGCCACCACGATACTCCAGCGCGATTTGCTCTTCATCGATAAACCAGACCGTGCCTGGAATATCACTGATGGCTTTTGGTGTGCGGCTCGAGACCACCACCATTTTGTCCTGTTTCTCCGTTACGGCCAGAGCAGGTGCGCTGAATGCCATTCCTACGCTCGCCACTGCGATTGCCACCACCGTCACGTGGCCGGGTCCATGTCTCATTCTAATTCTCTTATTATTTCTGTTAATACAATTTATAAAAAAGAGAATGATATTGATTGTTATTTGCATAATCAATAAGAACAGATTATTCAGTCTGCATTTCCAGTGGATTCGCGGTACGGGGAAGTAAAGAAAATCGGGTCTGCGCAAGGATTCGCGCATGGGTTAATAGAATCCAATCTCTCGCAGCAAGGTCTGCGAGATTGGCCTTACACCTGGCTTGGAATACCGGCGTGATGCATCACGCCGGTTGAGGAGTAGTGTTTAGTTTTGCTGTAGCCAGTCAAGTGCCTCAGTACGGTTGTCAAAAAACGCCACCTCGCCAGACAGAAACCAGCTGCCCACTTTAGCTGCCATCTCCTGCCAGCCTGGCTTGCCATACAAAGCAACTTTGTCGAACTCTGCACCGTGTTTCAGCCCCAGCTTAAAGTCATCCCAGGCCGCCCGCAACTCCCAGCCTTCCAACTCTGTCGCATCGACGAGCGCTTTTACTCTCGGCCCCTGAACTTTGGCCAGCGCGCCATCGAGGATCGGAGTGATGAATGCGTAGTCTTCATGGGTCAGTTTGCCTACCGCAGTGATCGCCAGATAAAACTCGCTGCCAACGCGATCAATGCCCACAGAGATTCCGTGTCTTTCGCTGAACATATTGCCTCCCTAATTTGTTATCCCGCTCATAGATTATGCAACTTTAAGGTTATCTCCTTTTTGCAATGCTGCACAATATTCGGCCAACAACCGGACACAGATCGAATCATCAGTGACCCATTAATTCATCAGTTGATGAATTAGCGGGTAATTAATCGCCTTTTCCTATAGTTAGATAAAAATAATACTTATCGTATCAATGTGATTCTATCTGTTCAGTGTTAGCGCCTCCGACCGTTCAGACTGACCTTACGAGGAAACCTCATGAAGCCATATTTGTTCAGCACTCTGCTTATCACTTTGCTGACAGCCTGTAGCCCAGGCGATTCTCAACAGGCACTCGGGACGCTTGAACGTGACCGGGTGACCTTTACCGCTACCGCCAACGAAATCATCCGTGCCTTGCCCGTCATCGAAGGCAGCCCGGTTAAAGAAGGTCAGGTACTGGTTCAACTCGACAGCAAAAATCAGGAAGCCGTTCTGGCAAATGCGGTTGCCAATGAAGCCAAGGCCGCCGCCTATCTGCTCAAGCTGACCAACGGAGAACGGCCGGAAGACATCGCTTCAGCCCAGGCCAGAGTAGCTCGCGCCGAAGCCCAGTTGGTTGAAGCGCAGAAGACCTATCGCCGCAAAGCTGAGTTGGTGGCCAAACGGCTGGTCAGCCAGTCGGAGAAAGACACCGCTCTGGCCGCACGCGACTCCGCACGAGCTGAGCTGGATTCAGCGACCGAAGAGTTCAGCAAATTGACAGCAGGGGCTCGGGTCGAAGATATCGAGCAGGCCAAAGCGGAACTGGCCGCCAGCAAAGCGCAAGTCGCGCTGCAAAAGCAAAAACTGGCAGAACTGACCATCGTTGCAACCCGTGATGGTATTCTGGACACCCTTCCCTATAACCTCGGCGAGCGAGTTCCGGTGAATGGCGTAGTCGCCGTCATTCAGGCCAGTCGCATCCCGTATGCACGTGTGTACGTACCAGCGGATCATCGGGTGAGTTTTGTTCCCGGCAAAGAAGTGACGGTTCATGTAGACGGGGTAACGCAAGGTCTGAGCGGGACAGTGCGCTGGGTCGCCACTGAACCGTCTTTCACACCGTATTACGCGCTGACCGAAGACGAGCGTTCACGCCTGATGTACCTAGCGGAAGTCGACCTGGAACCCAGTGCTGCTGAGCTGCCTTCCGGAGTTCCGGCGCAGGTTGAACTGTCAGGAGAGTAAGCATGACCGAATACGCCATTCAGGCCAGCAACGTCAGCAAACAGTTCGGCGATTTCACCGCCATTGAAGGGATCAATCTGAACGTCCCTAAAGGCAGTATTTACGGTTTTCTCGGCCCGAATGGCTGCGGTAAATCCACGACGATCCGCGTGCTGACAGGCCTGCTCAGCCCAAGCATGGGCGAAGTCGATGTCCTTGGGTTACAGATTCCTCGCCAGTCTGAGGCTCTACGACTCAAAATCGGCTACATGACCCAAAAGTTTTCACTCTATGACGACCTCAGCGTTGAAGAGAACCTGCAGTTTATTGGCCAGATCTTCGGTATGAGTCGCAAAGCCCTCAACGAGCGGATCAATCAACAATTGTGTACTTACGGTCTGGATCAGCGCCGCAAACAACGGGTCGGCGGCATGAGTGGCGGCCAGAAACAGCGCTTGTCTCTGGCCGCCGCCACCATGCACAAACCCGAACTGTTGTTTCTGGATGAACCCACTTCCGCGGTAGATCCGGAAAACCGGCGCGAGTTCTGGGAGCAATTGTTTGATTTGTCCGATCAAGGCACCACCATTCTGGTGACGACCCACTACATGGACGAAGCGGAGCGCTGTCACCGTCTGGCGATTATGGAATCCGGTCAGATCCGCGCCGATGGACCGCCTGAAATGCTGATGGAGCAAATGGGCGTGAACATCGTTGAAGTGAAGACATCCGGCCTGCGAGCGCTCAAAGAACAATTGTTGCAGCGTGAAGAAGTTCGCTCCGCTGCTCAATTGGGGGTCCGCTTACGAGTGTTAGTAAACCGGAAAACAGAGAAACCGATCGATTGGCTGAGACAAACGTTTCCTCACCTGCAACAGGCAGAGATGAATCTGGCCCGACCCAGCCTTGAAGATGTGTTTGTTACCGTCACCGGGGAGGGACGCCAATGATCCAGTCGCTCAATCGAATGAAAGCGGTCATGTACAAAGAGATCCGCCAGCTTTCCCGTGATCGTATTACCTTCGCCATGGTGGTTATGATCCCCCTGATCCAGTTGCTGTTGTTTGGCTACGCCATCAACACCGACATTCGCAACATCCCGGTGGCCGTGGTCGATCAAAGCGGGAGCACCGCCGGAAGAATCATCACCGAATCGGTCAAAGTCACTCAGGTGGTAAGCGTCGTGCAACGGTTTGAAACCCCGCAACAAGCTGAGCAAGCAATTCAGGGTGGCTTGGTGCGCGCGGCATTGATTCTGCCACCGGATCTCACGCAGCGTATGATGCAAAATCGTCCATTGGGGCAATGGTTAGTCGATGGATCCGACACCATGATCAGTTCTGCGATTCTTGGCTTGCAGACCATGCCGCTGACCGATTTTGACTTTGAAATTCGCCCCCAAACGGTTAAAACCTTTGACGTCGCGCTCTTTTACAACCCGAGCCGACGTTCAGCGGTGAACATTGTACCGGGGCTACTGGGCGTCATACTGACCATGACCATGATCCTGTTCACCAGTGCCGCAATTGTGCGTGAACGCGAACGAGGTAACCTTGAACTGCTGATCACGACCCCCATTCATTCGATCGAGTTGATGGTAGCCAAAATCGTTCCGTATATCTTTGTCGGGCTAGTACAGGTGTTCATCATACTTGGGCTCGGCCACTTGATCTTTGATGTCCCGATCAACGGTTCGCTGGCGCAGATTTTATTTGGCACCTTGCTGTTTATTTCCGCCAGCCTGACACTGGGCCTGATGATTTCCACCATCGCCACCACCCAACTTCAGGCGATGCAAATGACTGTGTTTATTCTGTTGCCTTCTATACTGTTGTCTGGGTTTATGTTTCCCTACGAGGGAATGCCCGTTATCGCCCAGTGGATTTCAGAAGTGTTACCGGCCACCCACTTTATGCGTTTGATTCGGGGCATTGTGCTGCGTGGGGCGGATTTGGCCGATTTGTGGCGAGATACACTCTGGCTCGCTGCGTTTACGGTACTCGGTCTCGTGGTGGCTTCGATGCGCTTTAAGAAATCGCTCGACTGACAACAACAAGGCTGGCCTGACAGGCCAGCCTTGTTGTCATTCTGGGGTCAAGCGGAGAGCTGAACCTCTTGGCGCTGCGGGAAATCAACACGCTGCAATAAGCGCTCAAACATGATCACCTGTTTGGATAAACGATTGTTGCGCACCAGCAACACCGTGTGTGCAATCCAAACCAGACGTTTTAAGCGGCAAGCCACCCGATACAACTCGTCGGTATTGGCGGGTTCACTTTGCTGCAACCACAGATTGAGTGCGTCTAACCGAGTTTTTTGGCTGACACGAGACAAACGGTAGGAGTCCAGCAGGAACAGCGCCATATCTCGTACCCGCAGGCGTGCCGAATCCGACAAGCGAGACTCTTCCAAATCCAGTAGCGTGACTTCCCCTTGCTGATTGACCACGATATCTCGCATCGCCGGGCGACCGTGAATAAATTCCTCACGATGCAACTGTTGCAAACAGCCCATCGCCTTGGTAAACAAAAGCTTGGGTGAGTGTTGCCGGGCACGCACAATCGGCTCGCCGGCACTCTCCGTGACAAACCAGGAGCGACCAATGTAGAGCAACTTAGGGACAGGCAGATCACAGGAGATAGCATATTCCAACGCTGCCACTTCATGCTCGAAGCGTTGTTTGGGTGTATAGGCACTGAACAGCGTTAAGTGCGCGAAGCGTTTACTCTTTCGAAACAAGCGGTTAAGGGAGCGGTTTAACACGGTGCGTTTGTCTTCACCACACTTCTTTAGCCAAACACAATACTCACCGCGTTCGAGCATAAAAACATACTTTTGCCGTTGCTTTTTCAATGTAAAACCCCTGTCGACGCCAAATAGAGAGGAATCAAGGCCGACGCAAATGATACTTGGTTAACAGAATATCAAACACTGTTCAAAACCTGTATCAATTAAACGTTAGTTTTCATTTAAGAAGCATTTTTAAGGCATAGTTATAACAACTCGTGATGTTTCGTTAACGTCAAATCACCCAAACAGTGTAAAAAGATGCATGCTACATCACCCATAAGTTTGACCAGCTTCTATTCACTAACTAGTTTATAAATGTAAGGGCAAAGCCCCTAAGTTCCCGTCAGTACTCCTTTCTTTCACGCCAGGAGCAATATTATGGACGATAAAATTCTCTTTTATGAACCGTTCGACCCGAATGGATTCCTGTCGAACTTCTACCCCAGTGACATCCATATTTCCGGAGTCGTCTGGCCGACCAGCGAACATTATTATCAGGCGCAGAAATTTGCCTCTGAGACATTACAAAAGGAGATTCAGCAAGCCACTTGCCCAGACAAGGCATTTGAACTCAGCCGGGAATATCAGGAAATGGTACGGCCCGACTGGATGGACATCCGCGTGGAAGTGATGCGTTATGTCGTACGCGAAAAATTTCTTCAGAACCCGCAGTTGGCCCATTTTCTGGTCAATACTGGTCAGCGAGAACTGACGGAACACTCGCATAAGGATCCCTTCTGGGGAGATGGCGGCAATGGAAAAGGCCGGAATGAACTGGGTAAAATTCTGATGGAGGTTCGACACGAACTGGAAGACAGTGCACCTTACAATCTGGTGCAGTTTATCGACAAGGCACGCCTGCCAACTCAATTTGGCGAATTTCAGATGCATGCGTTTATCGAACGAGCCAGCGGCAAGGAGCATCTGGCGTTGGTATACGGCGACCTGACTGATGTCACGGCCCCACTGATTCGGCTGCATTCCGAATGCCTGACAGGAGATGCGCTGTTTAGTAACCGCTGCGATTGCGGCTATCAATTAGCTCGAGCACTGGCCAATATCGTTGAAGAAGGCTGTGGCGTATTACTGTATTTACGTCAGGAAGGGCGTGGTATTGGCCTGATCAACAAAGTACGTGCCTACCATTTGCAAGACGAAGGTGCCGATACCGTCGAAGCCAATGAGCGTTTGGGGTTTAAAGCCGATATGCGCGACTACACATTTTGTCAGGGTATGCTGGGCTATCTGGGCATCCAGGCTGTGCGTCTGATGACCAACAACCCACGCAAACTCCGGGCGCTACAACAGGCCAATATTAATGTGGTCGAACGGGTGCCGTTGCAGGAAGGCAATAATCCGCACAACAAACACTATTTACGAACCAAAGCCTCGAAACTGGGACACATTTTTGATGCGACGTTCATCGAGTAACGGTTGACATACAAAGGCCAGATACTCATCTGGCCTTAATCAAATATAGTTGGCAATGATGGCATCCAGCTCCCCAGATACTCGCATTTGTTCAAGACGCTGATTGATGAAATCCTGTATTTCAGGTTCCATCTGATGCGAAAACGCCAGGTAGATGGAATAATCCGGAATGACGGTACTGAACGGTTGCGTAATGAAATCCTGTGGATTCAGACCCAGTTTTTTCATGTTGTATTTTACGCGGGACGCCATCTCTACAAATGCGGTATCACCCGGGGTGCGCTGCACAACACGAAAGGCGGCCTGATAATCTTTGACCCTTATATCTTCAACCGTGCCGTTCTCAATATACGGCAGTAGATCTGGATAGTCGAAACCAAGCAACAGCACCACCCCTTTGCCTTTCATGGATTCCATTCCATTGAACTCAAAAGCATTCCTCTTACTGGTCACCAAGGTGTGCTTGACGGTATAGATCGGCTTGTCAGACAAGTTTTCCGCTTGTACTTTCCCCCAGTTCGGGCTGCCGAATGTAATCCAGTTTGGTTCGCCGCCGGCTTCCAATGTCGCAATCATGCGATTAAACGGGTAGGTATGATAAACAATCTCGTAGTCGCTATTCTCAAATACTTTCCTGACGATATCTGTCACCATGCCGGATTGTTTTTCGCCATTTTCCTCAATCTGAAACGGCTGAGCCTGATTCGCAATCACATAATAATTGATCGTTTTAGCGCTCAATGAGGCACTGAGCAGACAACTTACTATAACGCTTAAAAGAGTAGCAATGATTCTCATTCTACCTCCATGTATTTGAGAGTATTGGGATAAGAATAGTTTACTAATGTATTTTTACGACTATCTTTAGAGTATACATTCATTGAATACACATTGATTGCATATGGGGCAGAAATTGCGCCGGCCAAGGCGTTTAGGCATTGATAAACAACTTGTGTTCGTCACTATCCTTGTGAGTTGTATTTTTGCTCTGTTTAACGCCAGCGCCAGCTTTTACCTCGACTACAAACATGAGTTAAAAGAACTCAGCCAAAACATGGCACTGATCAAAGACAGCTACTTGTCGAGTATCAGCAGTAGCTTGTGGGTGGAAGATCGTGATCAGTTAGCCACGCAAGCGCAAGGTATTCTCCAGCATCCGGACGTCGCGTATATCGAAGTGAATGACAGTTTTGGAACGACCATCACATTTGGTGAAAGAGTCACCGGAAGAAAGATAGAGAACTCTTGGCCCATCACCCACAACTTGGGCAAAAACACCTACGACCTCGGTACTTTGCTGGTGCAGATAGACATGACTTCGGTCTATGCGTCTCTGGTTCGTAAATTTTGGATCCAGACCCTGATCACCGTACTGGAAACCTTCTCCTTGGTTGCCGCTCTGCTGTTCATTATTCTAAAACTGATCATTCATCCGATCTCAGAGCTGACACAAGCCATGGGCGATTTCCGCGGCGGCCCGACTCCAAGCGCCATTCCCCCTCCCAAACGCCTGTTTAAAGATGAACTGACCACACTGACTGAGAAATACAACGTATGTGTTGAGCGACTTGAGTCCAACTACAATGATCTGATTCTGGCGAAACAGAAAGCCGAAGTCGCCAACCAGAAAAAAAGCGAATTCCTTGCCAATATGAGCCATGAGATCCGCACCCCGATGAATGGCATCGTCGGTATATCGGCCTTATTACAAGAATTGGACGCCACCTCCAAGCAAAAAGAGTATCTGGAGGTGCTAAACACCTCATCCAACAACCTGCTGGATGTGATTAATGACATTCTCGACTTTTCTAAAATCGAAGCCGGGCGACTGGAGCTGGAACACATTCCGATTGCCCTGCATGAGCTGATCCGCAAACAAGCGGGCGTCTTCAAAGTCAAAGCTCAGGAGAAAAACCTGCTGTTTGAATGCATTATCGACCCGACGATTCCCACCTTCATCATTGGTGACCCGACCCGGCTGAAACAAGTCCTCAATAACCTATTGGGGAATGCGATTAAATTTACCCACAACGGGTACGTTCAGTTTGAAGCTCGTTTACTGTACACAGACGAGCAGCAAGAGCGGCTCCGGTTTGAAGTCCGAGATACAGGTATCGGGATCGATAAAAACAACATCGACGTGATCTTCGACAAGTTCCAGCAAGCCGATGGCAGTACCACCCGTCAGTATGGGGGGACTGGACTGGGTCTGGCGATCAGTCGCAACATTGTTTCGAAGATGGGCGGCGAGCTGAGCGTGGTGAGTGAACTTGGACTCGGCAGCTGTTTCTATTTTGAAATACCGCTCCAACGCGCCTCTGAGATGAACGCGCCAGAAGAACCCAATGCAGGACAGGTCTTTACCTTTCCACGCAACAGCATGTTGAACTCAGCAGAAGCCAGCGCGGAAGTGACGATCTCTCCAATCAGGATGCTGGTGGTGGAAGACACGCAGGTAAACCAGAAAGTGGTAAAAATCATGCTCAACAACATGGGCATCTCAGTCGACGTTGCTGAGAACGGTCAAATCGCGCTCGAACGTTGTCATGATCAACTTTATGATGCGATTCTCATGGACTGTCAGATGCCGGTGATGGATGGTTATGAAGCGACACAGAGAATTCGCGCGGAGTGCGAATGGGCTGAGCACATTCCGATTATTGCCCTGACCGCGAATATCATTCATGAGGACAAGCAACGCTGCTTTGACGTCGGAATGAACGATTTCCTGTCGAAACCCGTGACACCCGCCAAGCTCAAATCATTGCTGATCAAACACGTTCCTTCGCTGGAAAACCTCGTCGAAGCCGATAAGCCAGACGATCGGGCTCAGCGTTCTGACCGCAGTTGAGCGCCTGAAACAAAAACACCGCCCTTAGGGCGGTGTTTTTGCGATATCAACGCTTGTCTACTTGGTCTTAAAACCCAGTAACGCTTTAACCGAAGCAAAGGCAATCAGAGAGTAACACAGCAGTTCAGCGCCCTCTTCTGCGATGCTTTTCACCATGCGAACGTAATCTTCTCCCATGACGGCTTGCCAGAAAGAACCGGTCCCAAACAGACGTGAAAACACCACTAACAGCACAATGCCTGATACCACTAAGTTGACGCCATGCGATGTTGCCATCACGGCCATTTGATTCACAATACGCTCTTTGGCGGAATAGGCATAACTGATTGCCAGTCCAGCAGCGACCAGTGCCGGATATTTCCAGAACCCATGTGTGATAGTATCAAGCGTATTATCCATTTCGCGGATGAACATAACGGCAAATAAACCACAAGCTAAAGCCGCCACGTGTTTCAAATCCGGGCGATGATGCGCGATCCGGGCAAAACAGCCGAAGGCAATGGTCAGACAAACTAACTGACTCACCTCAGTGAATGAGAATTCTGGCATACTGTTGCCAAAATAATAGACATCCAATCGAAGCATCAGATTCACAGCAATGGCAATCACCGCCATCACTGCCACGTTAGAAAAGACGTTTAAAAAAGCGCGTTTCGCGTTGATAACTTTTGTCGATGACGGTGCGCTGCTCACCGGATCAAATGAATCTGTTTTCATTGGGATACTCCCGACAATTTAGACGCAGATATACTAAATGTGATCTAGCTCAAATTGTCAGAGGAGTGTCAAAAGAAACACCGTGCAATTAATCAAAACCCATAGCGGGACTGCTCTGGTGGAAGATCCCGAACTCTATTCCAGCCATTTCAAGACGTTGTGCCAAAGTACACTGTCGATAGCCTCCGCCTCCACTAAGTGTTTGTGGTGAAACGGTTCCTGATACTGATGAGATTCACTCATGATCCCTAAGGTTTTGAACTGACGAAAGAGTTTCAGCAGAGACAACACTCGGGTCAAACGAGCATCCTCCTGAAAACACCGATTGATAACAAAGCCCAGCTGAATTTTCTTTCGCTTATAGATGTGCTGTTCAATCAAGGTACTGATGAACGGCAGAGAGGCATGCAAATCAATGGGCGACGGTTGCATCGGGATCACGATGTAATCTACGTAGCGTAAATAACGCAGCAACTCCCCTTCCGAGAAATTAGCCGGAGAATCGATCACCACAAAATCAGAATCGGTACTGACCTGCAAGGTGAGAGCAATACTGGACAGACTGCGCAGCGCCGGATTGTATGACTGGCAAGGCACCTCTTCGATGGGCTCTGCCCAGTGATAAGTAGATTGCTGGCGGTCAAAGTCCACCAGCTCCACCTTAAACTGGTGGGCGATCAATTTGCTGATCAGGCTCGCAGTAAAGGTAGACTTGCCCACCCCACCTTTCAGATTGAGGACAATGATCTTCTTGGCTTTGGCATAAGCAATGCTGATCTGTTTGTTTTTGCGCTGTACTTGCAATGGGAAACCGCTCAATTATCCATCGATAAAGACAGCATAGTATGTCATGTCGACACCAGCTATTGACGCCCAGGTCAATAAATCAGAAATTTCTGCCGTTCTCGAATCAGAAGCGGCTGTTCATGCCGTGCCAGTGTGCGGTGTCATCCTGCATCTTTCCTCCCCCCCAGCGACCACTCTGTCCCAGAGCCAATACGTCTTTGGCGCAGTACGCATGCCCACCAAACAACAGTGCTCGAATGCGCGCCCTATCAGCATCGTCCACGTTTTCGGTATACAGAGCCTCCGCCCAGCGTTTCTGACGCGGCGACAAGCGGACTTGCGACGCACTTTGCTCAACCTGACCGGCCGAAAAATAGTCCCGACTTCCGTAGCCTTTGCGCAGAACGGGATTCATTAATTTAACAATGGTCAGTAAGCCGCGACGGCGAAAATAATCAAACAACAAGCACATACTCCAAGTCAGGAAAGCTTTGAGTCAGTATACCGTCGTGTATGTATCCTCTGTCAATTTTCACTGTCAATCCGAATCATAACGGCATCCGGCCGCCAGTATTCAAGCTCACAGTCCATGAGTACGCCATCCTGTTTATAATTAACCCGGCAAATCTTCAGCACAGGCTGACCTTCGGCCAGATTCAGCGCTTTGGCCACACGAGCCGGCGCCGACGTGGGAATAACGTCAAAGCGCGAGCGGTGCGTCTGATAGCCATATCGGGTGTGAAACAGACCCGTCAGTGAACCGGTCAGATTTTCTGTCAGAATATCGGGAAACAGCTCGGCCTTGAGACAGTTTTCGACAAATAGCACGGGCCGGCCATCAATATGACGCAGACGTTCAACGACGTGAATCGGCGTGATGCGGCTAATTTCCAGCGCCGTGGCATATTCCCCCTGCGCCATTTCGCTGCGCACACCGATCAGGCGCGTCTCGGCAATGCGATTCTGCTCACGCACCATCTGATGGAAGTGGGCACGAGACAAAGGATTATACCGTACGCGTTCTGGCGACACATACCAGCCACGTCGCTCTTCTCGGTAAATCAGTCCCTCGGTCTCCAGCGAAATCAGGGCATCTTTCAGTGTGATGCGTGTGGTGGCAAACAGCTCGCTCAGTTCGCGTTCAGAAGGCAATTTCTGCCCTTTCGCCATAATGCCACCACGGATCTGCTCGCGCAGGCTGGCCTTAATTCTTCCAAGTTGAGTATGGGGTTGTGTTGACATGCTGACCTAGTCCAGATGGTTGTTCGCGCTCAACCATACGGCAGGCAGATAACAGATTCATGACAACCACTGATGCCTGCATTTAGCATCAACACCCATTAACTGACATATAAATTAATAAAAACTGTAAAAAATCCGCCCCTAAAGCGTCACATTGTCTCCATAGGATACAAAACGAACTTACTGACCTAGTCCAGAAGGATAGAGACAATGAAAACGTTGCGAAACCGCACTTTACTGACCAGCACAACGCTGCTTGCGGCAACCCTTTCCACAAGCGTATTGGCACAGGACCCAGATGTTGCAGCACTGGCCAACGCCGCGAAGCAAGAAGGCGCCGTCTACAGCGTCGGCATGCCGGACAGCTGGGCCAACTGGAAAGACACTTGGCAGGATCTTGAAAAAACGTATGGCCTGAAACATCAGGACACCGACATGAGCTCGGCTCAGGAAATTGCGAAATTTGAAGCAGAGAAGAAGAACGCCACGGCGGACATCGGCGATGTAGGCTTTGCATTTGCTCGGGTCGCCGTTAAAAAAGGCGTAACACAGCCCTATAAACCGACCACGTGGAATGATATTCCGGACTGGGCCAAAGACAAAGACGGTCACTGGGCACTGGCTTACACGGGTACGATTGCATTTATCACCAACAACCATCTGGTCAAAAGCGCGCCGACAAGCTGGCAGGATCTGCTCAAAGGTGATTACAAAGTGACGGTGGGTGACGTAGGTGTCGCGGCGCAAGCCAACAATGCGGTACTGGCAGCGGCCTTTGCCAACGGTGGCGATGAGTCGAACCTCAAACCAGCGCTGGAGTTTTTCTCTAAACTGGCGAAACAAAACCGCCTGTCATTCACTGATCCAAGTATTGCCAATCTGGAGAAAGGGGAAGTGGAGGTGGCCATTTTGTGGGATTTCAACGCGCTGAACTATCGCGACAAAATCGATCGCAGCCGTTTTACCGTAACCATTCCACAGGACGGCTCCGTCATTTCTGGCTACACCACCATCATCAACAAGTACGCCAAAAACCCAAGTGCTGCCAAGCTGGCGCGTGAGTACATCTTCAGCGATCAGGGGCAAATCAACCTGGCGCAAGGTTATGCCCGCCCGATCCGCACCAACGTGACGCTGCCTCAGTCGGTACAAGACAAACTGCTGCCAAACGATCAATACGGCAATGTTCACCCGGTAACGGATTTCAAAGCCTGGGAAAGGTCGGCTCGTAAGCTGCCTCGTCAATGGCAGGAATCCGTGCTGATTCACCAACAATAAGAGGTCTGTATGAGCAATAAGGTGATCCTTGTTGTGCTTGATGGACTGAACTATCAGGTCGCCCGTGACTGCATGGGCTACCTTAACGGTTTAATCGAGCAACAACGCGCGACATTATACCCTTTGCAGTGTGAACTGCCTTCCATGTCCCGCCCGCTGTACGAATGCATTCTGACCGGTGTCAAACCGGTGGAAAGCGGGATAGTCAATAATCAGATAGTTCGTCTGTCGCATCAGGATTCTATTTTCAGCCTTGCACGCCGCGAGGGGAAAACCACGGCAGCCGCGGCGTATCATTGGGTCAGTGAACTCTACAACCGCGCCCCCTTTGATCCTATACGCGATCGCTTTACCCATGATGCAACACTGAATATCCAACACGGCTGCTTTTATCACTGGGATCACTATCCGGACGAAGCGCTGTTTTTAGACGCCGATTATCTGCGCCGCACTTACAACCCGGATTTTCTGCTGATCCATCCGATGAACATTGACGACAACGGCCATCAATTCGGTCTGGATTCTCCCCAGTACCGTAACAGTGCCCGCGGTGCGGATATTTGTCTGTCAAACTACATCGAAAACTGGCTGGCGGATGGGTATCAGGTGATGGTAACCAGCGATCACGGTATGAATAATGATCGCTCACATGGTGGGATCCTGGCCGACGAGCGCGATGTGCCCTTGTTTGTTATCGGTGACCAATTTACCCATCAAGATTGTCAGGTTAAACAAACCGAGTTGTGCGGCGTTGTCTGCCAACTGATGAACCTGGACCACGCCAAACCCTACTCGCAGGCATTGTTAGCATTATGAGCAGTTCCGTTATGACGCAGGCCACTCCCGCGTCTGCCTTCTCAGCTACCCGCCAGTGGAAAAAGCTCAAGCCCGCTTTGTGGCTTGTGCCTTTCGCGCTGGTGTTTTATCTGTTTCAGCTCGCTCCCATGGTGTGGGTACTGATCAACAGTTTTCTCTACGACGGCGACTGGTCGTTGGCTAATTACCAAGAGATTTTCGACTCCGCCTTTATGCTCCAGGGCTTTAGCAACAGCCTGTGGCTTGCGCTGTGGTCAAGCCTTGCCGGGCTGATGATCGCTGCGCTGTTGGTCGCCTCATTGCGACGCGTGGATTCTCGCTTGCGTGATGGCGTGATCGCGTTTACCAATATGAGCAGCAACTTTGCTGGTGTACCACTGGCCTTCGCTTTCATTATCATTCTCGGCGTGAACGGCGCCCTGACCCTGCTACTGAAACAAGCCGGGCTGATTGACGAGTTCAATCTGTACGGCAAATGGGGTTTGTTGATGATCTACATTTATTTCCAGATCCCACTGGCAGTCTTGCTGCTCTATCCAGCCTTTGATGCGCTGCGTGATGACTGGCAGGAAGCTGCGGCCCTGCTGGGCGCCAACACCCGGCAATACTGGTTCAAAGTCGCCCTGCCAGTGCTCTCGCCCGCTCTGCTCGGCACTTTCATTATTCTGCTGGCCAACGCCATCGGCGCGTACGCCAGTGTCTACGCGTTGACATCAGGCAATTACAACGTCATTACCGTGCGCATCGCCAGTCTGGTTTCCGGCGATCTGTTCCTGGAGCCTAACCTGGCGGCTGCCATCTCCGTCATTCTGATTGCCCTGCTGGCTTTTATTACCCTGATTAATCAATGGTTGGTCGGCAAAAGTAAGACGGGAGGGAAATACTGATGCGACACCATTCAAACACGTACCATAAAGCCGTGGTGTACACGATCGTCGGTGTAATGCTGATCCCGATCCTAGCGACACTGATTTACTCCTTGTCATCGCGCTGGGGAGCGACAATCCTGCCGGATGGCCTTACGCTCGACTGGTACATGCGCCTGCTGACCGACGAGCGCTTTCTGGCGGCTTTTGGTCGTTCCCTGATGATTTGTCTCGCCGCACTGGGGCTCAGTGTAGGATTGATTCTACCCGCGATGTTTGTGGTTTTTTATTATTTCCCTAAGCTGGACAAACTCATGAATGTCCTGATCCTGTTGCCGTTTGCTGTTCCGCCGGTGGTTTCTTCCGTCGGTTTGCTGCAACTATATGCCGACAGCACGATTCCACTGGTCGGAACGCCTTGGATACTGATAGGCACTTATTTCACCATCGCCTTACCATTTATGTACCGCGCCATCGCCAACAGCTTCGCCGCCATCAATCTGCACGATTTGATGGATGCAGCGCACCTGCTCGGTGCCAGTACCCGTCAGGCATTTTTTCTGATCGTGATCCCCAATTTGAAAAAGGGGCTGCTTGCGTCACTGTTTCTGTCATTTTCCTTCTTGTTGGGCGAATTTGTCTTCGCCAATATCCTGGTCGGAACCCGTTTTGAAACTTTGCAGATATACCTCTACAACATGCGTCAGACCAGCGGACACTTTACCTCAGCGCTGGTCATGACCTATTTCCTGTTTATTTTCCTATTCACATGGCTGGCCAGCCGCTTTTCCAAACCATCGCGCTGAGTCGGGAGTTTTTTATGAGTTATGTCGTGGTCGAGCAACTGACCAAACGCTTCGGTGACAACACCGTTTTTGACAACATCGCTTTTACCATTGAACAGGGCGAATTTGTGACACTACTAGGCCCGAGTGGCTGTGGTAAGTCGACCCTGCTGCGCAGTCTTGCCGGGCTAAACCCGGTCGATGGAGGCAACATTTGTGTGGATGGGGAAGACATCACTCACCAGGTTCCTCAGCAACGCGGGATCGGCATGGTGTTCCAGTCTTACGCACTTTTCCCTAATATGACGGTGGCAGACAACATCGCTTTCGGGCTCAAGATGCACAAACACACGCCCGAACACATTCAACGTGAAACCGCCAAAGTCATCGCACTGGTCGAGTTAAACGGCAAAGAAAAGCAGTATCCGCATCAGTTATCCGGTGGCCAGCGTCAACGTGTCGCGCTGGCTCGCGCTCTGGTGGTCAAGCCAAGAATTTTACTGCTGGACGAGCCGCTTTCTGCTCTGGATGCCAAAATCCGCAAGCATTTGCGCCAACAAATCCGCGATATCCAGAAAGAACTCAACCTGACAACAATTTTCGTTACCCATGATCAGGAAGAAGCCATGCTTCTGTCAGATCGGATCTTTTTGATGAACCAAGGCGAGATTGTACAAGCGGGTTCACCGGAACAGATCTACACTCAGCCCGCCAATGAATTCGTCGCCGGTTTTATGGGTCATTACAATCTGGTGGATGCCCGGCAGGCCAAACAGCTGTTCAATCTGGATACTCAATCGAACGTTGCGATTCGTCCGGAGTCCATTTACGTGCGAGAAGCGGGGCGACATTATGGAAGCCACATCTCAGCCCCGCAACGCGCCACTGTTAAACGCCATCAGTTATTGGGTAATGTCATTCGGTATCAGGTCAACGTCGGTGACTGCGAACTCACGGTCGATCTGCTCAACCGTTCTTCTGAACGACTGCTGGCCAACGGCAGCGAAATGGAGTTGTTGTTTAACCTGAATGAAATTCAACCAGTGAGAGCGTAAGCATGTCCAGACCACTCTATGTTTTTGATATGGATGAAACACTGATCAACGCTGACTGTGCGATGTTGTGGAATGCATTTCTGGTTGAAAAAGGGATTGCCACCGCGCCAGATTTCCTTACCGACGATCAGCGGCTGATGGCCTTGTACGCGAAAGGAAAAATGCGGATGGAAGATTACCTGCAATTTTCCATGGCCCCCTTGTTGGAGATGCCTAAAGCGGAAGTGCTGGCCTTAGTCGACGAGTGTGTGGACACTCACATTCTGCCCAGACAATTCCCTCAATCCAAAACCCTGATAGCCGAATTGAATCGGGATGGCATCGACATGGTGATCATTTCAGCATCAGTTACCTTTCTGGTAGAAGCGGTCGCTCGACGCATCGGAATACGTCACGCACTGGGGATTGATTTGGTGGAACACAATCAGAAGCTGACCAGCCAGATCCTCGGTATTCCCAGCTATCGGGAAGGCAAAGTCACCCGCTTACAGCAATGGCTGGCTGACAGCATTGACAACTACAGCGAAGTGCATTTCTTCACCGATTCGATCAACGATCTACCCCTGTGTCAACACGCGGATTTTGCTTATCTGGTCAACCCATGCGAGCAACTGGTGCGCCATGCGGATCACCCCAACTGGCAGGTGCTGCACTGGGGATAACCTATCTGAGTCAAAGTGGTCGTGTGCACTTGAACATGGTTTAGGCAAAAAATCACGGTCCTGACCACTTTGACTCACCTTGTTGCACCTAAACATTCAAAGTGATTGAAACAATTAACAAATAATAAAGTCAACGGGACCTGATCCCATTTCCCATCGTGCATTTTCCCCGCAGCGCCAGATCAACGGTTCTACTGCCCAAATACACTAACAGAAGACAAGAATGATTCTCGATATTGTCTACAAATTTATTCTATTTAATAAAGAGTTAGAGTAGATGTCGAGGCATTATTTCGCACACCATCAACATACCCCAAAAGTATGGTTAACAAATATGAAAACTATGATTCCCAAATTAACGTTTTATCAACAATGTTAATTGATGTTAATTTTCTTGGCATTGGCAGATAAATCATCGGAAACGCGCTCATCCCTCGAGGTGTTCCGTCGTCAACGGAATGGCCTTTATCTCCAATTTGTAACTAACCATTTTATGGTGCCCTTTTTAATCCGCGCATCGGCTTGATGCGCGGTATTTTTTCGTCACCACCTCTGGTTTAGTCAACGTATATCCGCTGATCAGGATGCGCGCTATATTCAAACAGCATAGCGATGTCATCAGCGCTCACCCGCCCCAACGACAACGGCGGCAATGCATCCGGCGCAAAGAAGCCAATTTCAGATATCTCAAGGTTGTCCTGCGCTTTCCCGCCGACCCAGTCACACAAGAAAAACAGCTTATAGATGTGAAACGGATATTTGGGTAGATAGGGATGCTTATCTCGATCTTTCACCGCAACCAGCCTCGGGTTCGCCACCACGTAACCGGATTCTTCCAGCACTTCCCGAATCACGCCCTCCGACGGCGATTCACACACATCAGCCCAGCCACCAGGTAGTGTCCAGAGCCCATCTTCGCGCTCACGCACCAGTAAGATCTGACCGTCTCTAATCACGCCAGCCCGTAGATCTATTTTCGGCGTTGGGTAGCCGGTTTCCGGTAGAAACAGTTCTGTCACCTGCTCGACCGGCGCACTACTCAGATGAGCAAACATATCCGCAGCAATGGCTTCCAACTGCACAAAACGTTCAATATCAAATTTGTCTTTGGAGTAAGTCAGCCCAGCCTGACTGATGGCCCGGATCTGCTTAACCCAGTCAATCCAACGATTCATACCACGCTCCTGAGGAATATTGATGGCCCAGACTAGCAAACTCAGCAACGGAAAAGTTAGTGTATCGTCAAGCTGTTAGATAAAATTGGTTTGACACATATTGTTTGATGATCAAATATTACTTTTATCAGATACTTTGAAAATCAAACAATATGTCAAATTCTCGCTGTTCAATGCATCAACACACTGCACATCCCGCTCAGCATGCCGGAGAAAGCCGTACCAAGTATGTTCTGGCGCTGACACTGATTACGATGATCGTGGAGATCGCCGCAGGCACCCTTTATGGCTCCATGGCATTACTGGCGGATGGCTGGCACATGGGAACCCATGCCGCCGCATTCTGTATTACGTTGTTCGCCTATCGCTATGCCCGTCAGCACGCTGGCGACAGCCGTTTTTCCTTTGGTACTGGCAAAGTCAGTGTCTTGGGGGGCTACACCAGCGCAATTGCACTGGGCATCGTTGCTCTAATCATGTTTGTTGAATCGCTTCTGCGTCTGTTTAACCCACATACGATTCAGTTCAATGAGGCGATCGCCGTCGCCGTGATCGGCCTGGTAGTAAACCTTGCCAGCATGCTGCTGCTGGGTGACCATCACAGTCACGATCATCACGCTCACGAGCATGGTTCAAACCACACTCATCATCATGACCATAACCTGCGCGCGGCTTATATGCATGTTCTCGCCGACGCTCTGACCTCCTTGCTCGCTATCATGGCGCTGATCGTCGGTAAATACCTTGGCTGGATCTGGCTCGATGCACTGATGGGGATGGTCGGGGCGCTGGTGATCGCCAAATGGACACTGGGTTTGATGAAACAAACCAGTCCGATACTGCTGGATGAGAGTATTGATGACGACTACAAGCGGCAGGTACAACAAGAATTGGAAAAAGACGCGACCGTGACCGACTTGCATGTGTGGAAAGTCAGTGCCGATCATTACGCAGCGGCGATCAGCCTGACCTCCCGTTGCAAAAAAACAACCGATGAATACAGGCAACAACTGGAACAATTTGATAAGATTCACCACCTTACCTTAGAAGTTACCACCGGACACTAACATGCCATCGCTAGAGACTCTCAACCACCTACTGATTGAATTTTACGACAAGCTCTCTTCGTGGGAACAGTCTGTGGTGAAAGGCACCGGGTATTCTCTGGCGCAAATTCACACCATCGAGGTACTGGGCAACCACGGTCCACTGCGCATGAAAGAGCTGGCGGACCGGCTGGGCATCACCACCGGCACATTAACCGTTCAGGTGGACAAGTTGGTGAGGGCTGAGCTGATTGAGCGTTGCCCTCATCCGGATGATCGTCGTTCGATTGTCGTCCAGTTAACCCCCAGCGGAGATGCCTTACATCGCCATCACAATCAACTTCATTTAGCTCTGGTGGAAGATCTCACCCGTCATGTTGATCAACAAGAACGCGACGTGTTAATTCGTTGTTTGGGCAAAATCAATCGCGAGTTCTGATTAACGTCAGCTGTTGCTGTACCCCGGCTTGCTGAGCGAATTCCTGGTCGTGCGTGACCACGACAAATGCCCCCTGATACTCGGCCAGTGCCTGCGCCAATTCGTGCCGAGAAGGCAAATCCAAATGGTTGTCCGGCTCATCCAGCAGTAACAGCGGAAAGCCCGGTTGATGACTCACTACCAACATGGCGAGTTTCATTTTCTCACCGCCACTGAGCACAGAGACTTGGAGAAATACCGTGTCCCGACGAAAGCCAATACCCGCCAAAAGGGTGCGAGCCTGTGATTCTGCCAGCCCCCGGCAGAGTGACATCAGACACTCCAACATAGTAAGTTCGTTAGTGAGAAAGGAGAAATGCTGATCCAGATAACACACTGATGTGTTGATATGTCGCTCTCCGGAACGCGGAAAACACTCCCCGCTGATGATTTTCAACAACGTCGATTTCCCACTGCCATTGTCACCACTGAGCAGCAAGCGATGTCGCGCGGTTAATCTGAGATTGATCGGTGTGTCGTTACCAAATGGCAAAATAAGGTCACGCAGCGTCACCAGTGTGGCTGCCGAACCTTGCGTCACCGGCAGGTAGATCTTAGGTTTCACCGCCGGATCGAGTTTGTCCTGAACCGCTTCACGCTTGCGATGCAGTTCACTCTGCCGCTGCTGCCCGGCGCGAATCCGTCCGGACGCACTGGCCGATGCATCGCTGCGGCGCTGATTTAACACGATCTTCGGTACGCCTCCCTGACGACGTAACTGCCTGCCCTGGGCAGAACGCTGTTCAGCCTTCTCCTGATTACGCTGTATCTGACGCGCGAGCTGCTTGTGTTCTTTATCCAGCCGCTGGCACTGGCGTGTCAACGCGGTTTGCTCTGCATGTTTCTGCGCCACGTAGTGGTCGTAGTTTCCGCCGTACTGGGTCAAACCCAGTGAACCAAGTTCCCAGATTTGAGCCATTTCCCGCAGCAGAATCCGGTCGTGGCTGACGAGCAATATAGAACCAGAAAATTCACGCATTTGAGCCACCAGCCATTGTCGCGCGGTTTCGTCCAGGTGATTCGACGGTTCATCCAGAATCAAAAGCTCAGCGGTTGATTGAAACAACTGCCACAATTGCAGACGCGAAAGCTGCCCACCGCTTAATGCCCGGCATGGTAAGTGCACATTGTCCGGCAGACCAAGCGAGAGCATCAGCTTTGCCAATTCGTCACGCAGAGTCCAGCGCTCACCCACACGTTCGAAGAGTTCCGGGTCGCAGTGGCCATTTTCTATCTGTTGCAGCGCGTCCAGTATCGGCCATACGCCGAGAAATTCAGCCACGCTCAACTCAGAGTTCAGCAGGTGAGACGGTTGCTGACTGTAAGTACGCAGCGTGACTGAACATTGCACACTGCCGCCGGTGGGCGTCAATTCGCCACTGAGCAGTGACGCCAGTACCGACTTACCAACGCCATTGCGACCGACTAAGCCAGTGCGCTTATCGGTTAGCGAGCCGTTGATTTCACTTAGTAAGGTATGACCATTATCAAAGGTGTAGCTCAGGCGAGTCGCCTGAATCATAGGTAAAGAAGATTGAGTTGGCATTGAGCCTCCTGTAGACAGGGGCACAGACGCAGCTAACGCGTGATCAGAGTCGAATCGATTGTGTAAAGTCAGGTATGACGAAGCTACGCCCACTAACCCTGCATATCCAAAAAAGAAAAAATGTTGGTTTGGATGACAGGTGTTAGATATCCATTGTGGCGCAGTCTCCTGAAGAAGTGATGGTCAGATTCTAGTCATAAGCATGATGGGTGATCAAGAATAAAATTGCGCGGCGTGATCAGGACTGACACTTTTCTTCGCTAAGGGATTGAATTACATTGACCGTATCGTTACCTACCGGGAAGCACCATGAATCTGCGCCAGTTGGAAGTGTTCTACGCCATCATGCAAACCGGTACAGTCTCTGGGGCCGCCAAGAATCTGCATGTATCTCAGCCCAATGTCACCCGGGTTCTGGCACACACCGAACAGCAACTGGGGTTTGCCCTGTTCGAACGAGTGAAAGGACGGCTTATCCCTACTCCGGAGGCGCAAACTCTGCTCCCAGAAGCGGAGCGGGTATATCAACAGCTCGGCCAGTTTCGCGCATTAACCAACAAAGTTAAAAAAGGCAGCCAGCATATTCGCATCGGCGCGCCACCGGTCCTGGCCACCAAGTTACTCCCCGAAGCGATTGCCCATCTTCGTCGCAATGACGCGATCTCATTTGAACTCGCGACCGCGAACCGCGATGAACTGTGCCATGCTCTGCTGTGCCATGAACTGGACGTCGCAGTTTGCTTTGGAGAGGACACCCCGACCGGCGTTGCTCAACTTCCTCTACTGAAGGAAACAATGGTGGCTCTGCTGCCCTACTCGCTCAGCCGGACAGACTTGCCATCCCCTTTGAACATGGCATCGTTGCTGACTCAAACTCTGCCCGTTATCGGACTGGATCCGCGAGATCCTCTCGGTATGCAGTTGCATCAGGTGATTCACGCCATTGACCCGAACTATTACCACCCGATTACCGTTCGCAGTTATGCAGCAGCGGCTGAACTGGCGTTACACGGCGCCGGTATCGCGATTGTCGACCCATGGACCGCACGTCATTATGCCACCCGACTTGATGTCTGTGCGCTGGCCCCCACCATCCCGATTGCGGTATCGGTGCTCTACGCCGAGCACTCGCCGTTATCCATCTCCACCAGACTGTTCATTGAGACACTCAACACCCTATAACCGCACGTTATAGGGGAGCAACAAATAAGCATTCGGCACGCGCAAGGCTCAGCCTTAGAGTGAGGAGACAAGACCAAACTCAAAGGAATGCTGATGAACATCACCCAACCCTACCTGCTTTTTCTCGGTGACGTAACCGATCCCATTGCTGCGAAAACCGCGCGCGGTATCCATCAATGGCGTCCCGACAGTTGCCTCGGTCAAATTCGTCTGACAACGGATACCGTCTCCCTTGGCCTGCCAGATCTCAGCCTGACACAGGCAAAACACCAAGGCGCCCGTACTCTGGTTATCGGCACCGCCAACGCCGGAGGAGTGATCCCGGCAAACTGGCAAGCCACACTGATTGCCGCCGCGGAACAAGGGTTTGATATTGCTTCGGGCATGCATCAGCGACTTGACGACATTGGCGCACTGCGGCATTTGGCACAGGCAGGAAAAACTCGCCTCTTCGATGTGCGTCATTATGATTTGCCACTGAGTGTTGGCAACGGCAAAAAGCGCGCCGGTAAGCGAGTGCTCACCGTTGGTACCGACTGCTCAGTAGGAAAAATGTATTCTGCGTTGGCACTGGAGCACGCGCTGAACAAACAGGGGGTCAAGGCCCGCTTTCAGGCCACCGGACAGACTGGCATTTTAATCGAAGGACGCGGCATCGCGGTTGACGCGGTGATCGCTGACTTTATTTCCGGCGCTGTTGAAGCCATTAGCCCGGCATTTTCGGATCACGAGTGGGATATTATCGAAGGCCAGGGGTCGTTGTTTAACCCATCATTTGCCGGCGTAAGTATGGGCTTACTTCACGGAGCACAGCCAGATGCACTGGTAGTGTGTCATGAGATAGGCCGTGCGCACATTCGCCATTTGCCCCACGCGGCATTGCCCACCATAGAACAAACCATCACGGCCAATCTAACGGCAGCGCGGGTGACCAATCCCAATGTCCGCCTGGCCGGAATGTGTCTCAATACCAGCGCAATAGATAGTCAACAAGCCGCAACCTTGTGCGCACAATGGAGCGAGCACTATCAGGTACCGGTCACGGATCCGGTACGCTTTGGTATCCAATCGATTGCGGACACGATCCGCACCTGGCCATCGGAGGATTAGACGCATGATAAGTATTCAATCTCAGGCTCATTCTATTGAAATGGCGCGCGCGTTTCGTATTGCACGAGGCGCTCGTACCCATTGTGATGTGGTCCGGGTGACTCTGGATTATCACGGCCTGCAAAGTGAAGCAGAGTGCACCCCCTATCCCCGCTATGGCGAGTCGGTCACTTCAGTGCAGGAGCAGATCCGTCAGTTCAGCCGCACTATCCAACACTTGACGCCCAATGTGGCCAGACAAGATCTGCAACAACAACCCGCCGGCGCGGCACGCAATGCGCTCGATTGTGCGTTGTGGCGCCTCGAAGCAGCGCTGGCGGACAGCCACTTTCCGGCGCCGTATTTCGCGATTTCGCCCAACATAGAAACGGCCATGACGGTGTCCGTGGATACGCCATCCGCAATGGCTGAACAAGCCAGTGAGTATGTTGCAAGCGGCGCCTCATTACTAAAAATCAAGCTCGATGAACAGCAGATTATTGAACGTTTACAAGCGGTACGAGCTTCGGTACCGAGCACCAAAATCATTGTGGACGCGAATGAAGCCTGGACGCACCTCGATTTGGCAGATCTGTTTGTCAGGTTAGCCGAGCTGGACATCGCCATGATTGAGCAACCTGTGATGAAAGGTGAAGACGAGAGATTGAGGAATATCGCCCATCCGGTAGCTTTGTGCGCCGACGAAAGCTGCCACACGCGTGACGATTTGCCAGGGCTGACCGGCTGTTACGAAATGATCAACATTAAACTGGATAAGAGCGGTGGCCTGACTGAGGCTCTGGCGCTTGAGCAAGCAGCACGCGGTCTTGGTATGAGCATCATGGTGGGTTGTATGCTAGGGACGTCGATGGCAATGAAGGCCGTACTGCCACTGGCCACACGCGCCGAGATCGTTGATCTCGACGGGCCTGTGCTGCTTGGTCAGGATTGTGCTGACGGTCTGCAATACCATCGTGGACGGCTATGGATATAGTCAATATGACAGGGGGAAGCGCTCTATCTCCCCCGTTTCGACCTTATCTCTGGTTATAATGCCGAGAAAGGCCAGCGAGAAATTCGGTTGCCTCCAAGCACAAGAAGACACCCATCACACTTAAAGTCAGATTTACTGCGATTAGAATCAATAACAGCATCCATGTTCTGAATAGGACACTCATTTCCAATCAACCAACACATTTATTTCGAATAAAAATCAACCAGTTACCGTTTGACTGGCAATTCAGCCAAATCACCTAGAGGTTTAGGCAACATTAAACGCGTGCTTCCGCTAAAATCCTCAAACCAAATTGTGTGTCCGTCTTTCACTCTTATATGAAGCAACCAAAGTACGTTCCAGCTGGCTATAAACCTGTTCAGGAAGCGCCTCGCGCTCCATCATCCGGAGTCAGAATCGTCAATGAAAAACCTGCGCCCACACCGCAATATGAGTGCAACCTGAAAGTCTTATGTACCCCAGATGAACTGACCCCGCTTCAAGTAGGCACTTGGTCATTAGCCCGGACTGCTAACGAACCTGCCATCACCAAGTGGACTAAGACCGCAGACACTGACGGACACGCGCTGTTAACGGCGCGCTGCTTTGTACAAGAGCCAAAAACCCTCTATCACGAACAGTTTCAGAACGCGGGTCAGGCCGAACAGTACACCTTGCAACCTAACGGACAAAGTGCGGGTGTGAACAACGCGCAATTTTTGCCCGTCAAACTGGCCGTGCAGGTCGACGACTATTTGTGCTGGGTAACAAAGGGCTATTTTTATCACTTCATTGATGGCCACCTGAACAAAGAATACCGCCTGATGGGCGATGGGCGGTGGACGTTTCAAATCACCCGCTCCGACGCTCATCAGTTGAGCGATGAACTCCAGTCACCTCATCAGTTAGCCACGCTGCTGTTGCCTTACAAAGTGGAATCATCACCGGCCGTTCCGCAGCACTTGCTCTACCGTGGCACCAAACTAAACGCAGACACTCTTGCTACCATCGACACAAACTGGCTGGATACTCACGCAACCCGACTTGATATGGACAACGTTGCGGCCGTGCGTCAACACCGCTGCAAAAAGCGGGCGCGACCACAAAGTGACCAGTCAGTGAAAGCTGTCATCACTGAATATCAGGTTGGCTCGGCGTACCCATTTGGCGATATCTGGGGGCAGTACAGCAACCGCCAGGCTGCGGACAACGCCTTACATATCATGTACGCCTCGGTACCCGACAACTTGCCTGTGATTAACGTGGCCAAAATCGACGCAGTCCACTCCAACCGAATCCTGGCGGGTGATGAACGGACCATTGCGAACGCTCGGCCGCCTCAGATGATGAAAAAAGACACGCTGGAAGCAACAGGTTCGCCTGTCAAACCCGACGCTCTGCTCAAGGGTAATTTCGGCCAACAACCGGTCAGTTGTGATTTGCTCAACCGACAACTCAATACTCTGCACGCCAGTACCCGTCAGGATATTCAGGATGGCGGACAGCTGGTCTTTACCGGATTACAATTCAGCCACAATCACGGCACGCTCGGCGCATTGAAAATCGTCGATACGGCAGCCGGAGAAATACCAGACAACAACACATCGCAACTGGCCTACTGGGTTGCCCAAGGTAAGTTCCTGGATGTGCCTAAGCATCCGAATCCGCATCGGGACCCCCAATACATTTTCACGCCAAGTTTTAGCGGATGCTCCTTTGTTGTCGACGAGTGGGATGACAACACACTGCGGGTGTATCACGTTGAAGGCGGGAAAGAAAACACCCAATACAACAACCTGGCTGAGCATGGTAACGGTTTGCTGAACTACATGAGTTACCGAGACTATGGCTACTACCAGCATGGTGACAGCACCATTGAGAACATCACCGCATTTGCGTTCATGAAGTACAACGCCTCGGCACGAAAATGGGAAATCCATTATCAGCGGCAGGAACACGCTCCGGCAATACAGAATTATCAGATTCGCCCGAGAGTACTGAGATCAGAACAGCACTGGGCGCAAGTGCAGGCTGCGCCGGCTTCTCGAGTCGTCAGCACTGGCATCACAACGATAGAACGCGTGGCAAACTGATGTGACCCTGCGCGGACGCTCCGCGCAGGGTAGTTTGCACTCAAAGTAATACTTTCACCCGAGTGTCACGCGCCTCATAAACAAAATTAGAAACACTCTTATTCTCTGCAGAACTGTCCTGACTGATCTCGCCCAGTTCGGTTAACGTCTCAACACTGACGTTACCGTGGCGGTCCTTTTTGATCAGTGAGAACGAGCAACAAACACTGTAGAGAATTTCCGGCCGATAATAATTAAAACAACGCGCGTCCGCACGCTGCATTTTGGCTTCCGGCTTTCCGCTGTAGGCCATGGTTGCCTTAGAAAAACAATCCAGTAATGCTGGCATACCATCATTATCCCACTCAGGCGGTGCCGTCAGATCGTTCTCAGGCATCATCAATTTAAGCAGTGCATAATTGTCGCGCACTCCGTGCTGACCTGTTTTCCACTCATTGGGAGAGATCGCTGTCCCGGCATGCAAGGCGTAAAACTGCCGCCCTTTGACACCCGTGACCATGGTGCAGCCACTCAATGTTCCACCCGTCACAAGTATTTGCTGGCCCGGATCCAGTTCATCCAGGTCAATGCGTACGCCTGCCGCTCCGGTATAACCATTGTGCAACACAAGCACATCCAGCTCTTCGGGCAGTGGATTGTCATCCCAGAAATGAGTCACCCAAGCGTTCATTGATTTGTTGAACGACGTCATCTGTGTGCCATCACTGCACTCCAGTACATCCCGTTGGTCGCTGTCACTGAGACGCTCAGAGGCTTTTTCCGCGCTAAACTCTGCCCTTTGATCAATCCGCGAAAACCAAAACTTCGCTCGTGGTGCGCGTGGCGTTTTGAGGTAAAACGGCCCTCGTCCGGTCAATTGTGTCATCGAAACCTGCTCACCGGTGCTGTACCCCTCTCCGTCCCATTCTCCCACCATCACGACAGGCATACGTTGGTTCACAGAAGAATCCGTCTGAATGTGCACCAGCTCAGGAGCCAATTTCGGATGGCGATATTGGCCCCAGATATCCCCAAACGGATACACATGGCCAACTCGCAAGTGACCACTTGACGGAATATCTTCTTGTCGAACTTCTGTCGTCAACGGGCCATTGAACGCGGCAATGACAGCGTCCATATTCAGGCGAAGTCCATGCTGAGCCAACCATGAAGATGAGAGGCTGGCCCACTCTTCAGTGGAAAGTCGTTCACGGCGATACAGTAAATACTGCTCACCCGGCGAATGGTTCTCGATTCGATAGGGCAGCAAAAAATGCGAAAGATGGCGCTCGAACAGCGGACGCTCATCCAGCCCGCGTTCGTCCGAACAGAGCAACTGATAGCTCCAGCGACCTTCGCCTGCAATCTGGCATTCAGCCTGCAGCGCTCCATCAATAAAATGATAGAAGTAGCCTTGCGTTGGCCAGCCTGCGACACCGTCACGAAGCAAAGCCAGTTTAACGGGAACAAACTGTGCATTGATGTCAGACGAGCCTTTGGGGCGGGTCATGACCTCATACTGTTTGCCATAACCCGCCCCTCGAATCCACTCATACACTAACCTGCGACTGGCTTCTTTATGGCAAGACGCGGTCAGTAACGTGGTCCCGTCGTCTTGTGAGCTCACTTCCCAGTTGGCCAAAGGCGCAACCCCTTTTGTATTCGTCAGCAGTTTCCACTGACCTCGCCCTACACTGTACTGACTCAGTTCATCCTCAGCGGTATAGATTCTCAGTACGCACTGAAAGCGAGCACTCGGCTGAGGTTTTTCTCTGACCGTCTCCCTGGTTGGCAGACATTTAGACTGGGGTGTCTCTACCGGCGGATAATAAGCCGCGACAAATCGGGCTGCTGTTTTTTTGGTATTTGGCATCATTGACTCTCTACGTACGATGTTTTTTTCGCTCATCGTAATCAAGTAATGCCAACAGGGATGCTCAACAAAACGCATAAATACATAATTTCATTTCTTTTTAGTTATTTTTTGTCGACCGCCCATGCGCTACGCCCTTCCCGGTCTGAGGATAACCACCCTATCCATTCCAGTCTCATATTAAATTTATCTTTATTTTCAGTCAGATAAATTAATTTGGCATTTAAATTCTGTTCCTTAAGTCTTTCTTAAGTTTCGCCCGTTAACTTGATATTACTCACCAAATACGAGGGCACACGAATGAGAGACGACTGTTCCGCTTCATCACTCAATCTGGAAATCGTGGATCACCATCATGCGCTGTGGCCAGAGGTCACACAGCAAATCACTCGTCGTTATCAGCAAGCCTTTGATGCCAGACTGTGCTCATTTATGCCGGCTTTCATGGCACTGATGATGGACAACGAAATTAAATCTCTGTGCGGCTTTCGCATGGCACACAATGAGCCGCTGTTTCTGGAACAATATCTGGATGAACAGGCTGATGTGCTGTTGAGCCACACCTTTAACACCCATATCCAAAGGACACAGTTGATTGAGTTTGGTCAGTTGGCGTCGTTTACCAATGGCATTTCGCCACTGCACTTTTTGCTGATGACAGAAACCTTAGTCGAGCTAGGGTTTGAATGGTGCATTTTCACCGCTACCGACCCATTGCACGCGCTGATGCGGCGCTTAGGTTTGCGTCCGCAAGTGATAGCCGAAGCCGACCCAAGCCGCATTCCACAAGCAGGAACCATATGGGGAACCTATTACCAGCATCAACCACGCATTCTGGCGGGCAACCTGCAACAAGGGTTAACGCTACTGCGCGCCCAGCGTCAGGGTTTGACCAACAAAGTCATCGGAGGCTGATATGAACGCTATTCTCAATGCGCTGGCTCATCATGCCCGTCAGACTCCAGAAAAACTGGCCTTTTTTGGCCACGACGCACAGCAGAACCCGCACTCTCTGACTTACCAACAGCTGGCTGAGCAAGTCGATTGGGTAGCCGAACAACTGCGTCGTTTGGCACCTCAGTGCATCGCGCTACGCGCTGAAAACAGCCTTGACTGGGTCGTGGTGGATCTGGCAGCCATGCAAGCGGGTATTGCCATCGTGCCCGTACCGACGTTTTTCTCCGACACGCAAACCCAGCATACCTTACTGGCATCCGGTGCTGACCTGCTGATTGGTGACTGGCCAGGTCAGGGAGACGAGATTGAGGAACTCAGTCATCTGTCGGTGCGGCGTAATCCGTTCGCAGTTCACGCCGAACGCCTCGCCGGCACCAGCAAAATCACGTTTACTTCCGGCTCCACCGGCGCTCCTAAAGGGGTGTGCCTGAGCAATACTAACCTGACAAACGTCACGACAGCGCTGGCCGCAAAAAAGATGGACGCGCACCACAAAACACACTTGGTGCTACTGCCCCTTTCCACCTTGTTGGAAAACATCACTGGCATATACGTGCCTCTGCTTGCTGGCGTGACCAGTACGATTTTCTGTGGTCCTCATGTGGGACTGACCGGTTCCAGTCAGTTCGATGCCACTGCCCTGGCGTCAGCGCTGGCTAGGTACCAGCCGGCCAGCTTAGTGTTAACGCCCGCACTGCTGATGGCGCTGATCCATATCATTCAGGCACAACCTGTTCTGGCTAAGCCACTACGATTTGTGGCGGTCGGCGGAGCCCGGGTGGCCCCTGAACTGATGCAAACTGCGCATCAATTGTCCATTCCGGCCTATGAAGGTTATGGCCTGTCGGAATGCGCATCTGTTGTCAGCCTCAATACCCCGCATGCATTTCGACCCGGCAGTTGCGGTCAGGTACTGGAGCATGTCGAGATCCGTGTTGATAAGAGCGGAGAGCTGCTGGTACGAGGCAATATCGCACTCGGATACCTTGGCGAGCCCTTTCAGCAGACCTGGCTACCGACCGGCGATTTAGCCGCCATTGATACCGACGGCTTTGTACATCTGATGGGCCGAAAGAAAAATCAAATCATCACCAGTTACGGACGCAACATTTCTCCGGAATGGATTGAATCCCAGGCTCAGATCTTCCTTCCCGGCAGCACCTTGATTGTCACCGGCGATGCCGAAGCAAGTTTGACCGCGGTGACTACTCGACAGCCGTCACTGGAAGAGAAAATCGTTCAGCTGAATGCCACATTGCCAGATTATGCCCGCATTGGACGTCTGATCGTGGTCAATGACCTGCGCCAGCGGCCAGATTGGTTTACTGACAACGGACGCCCGAAACGACAACACATTGAAGCCTGGGTGAAACAACTGGCGCCGGTAACCCCTCAACCAAATATTGAAATCCGTACACTCGCTAACAGGAGCAGAAAATGAGTTCATTCTTTCAGACCTTAAAACTGGAAACCCAACCGGCACAACAGACCATGCTTCAGGCGCCCGTATTTGAAGCGTGTGCCCGCGGAGAAATAAGCCGTGAGATGTACATCGCGTTTCTGACTCAGGCGTTCCATCACGTCAAACATACCGTGCCTCTGTTAATGGCATGCGGAGGACAGCTGGACGCTCAGCACGAATGGGTACGTGAAGCATTAGCGGAGTACATCGATGAAGAGAAAGGCCATCACGAATGGATCCTGAATGACATCCGAGCCTGTGGCGGGGACGCCGAGGGCGTGCGACAAAGTCGCAGCGAGGGCAAAGCGGGAACCGCCATTGAGCTGATGGTCGCCTACCTCTACCACCAGATTGACCGCCACAACCCGATGGCACTGTTTGGCATGGTATGGGTATTGGAAGGCACCAGTGTCGGGGTCGGCGGACAGATGGCCTCGCTGGTAAGAGCCACGCTCAATCTGCCCGACGAGGCGATGAGTTACCTGACGTCACACAGCGAATTGGATCAAGGCCACATCCGCTTTTTCGAAACACTCATGGATAACGTCACGGATCCAGCGGACCAACAGGCCATCATCGACTCCGCTAATATGGTCTTTCACCTCTACGGCCAGATGCTGCGTGACTTGTCAGCCACGACCGTTCAGCAAGCCGCATGAGGAGTTGCACATGCAGATAGACAACAGCCACATCCTGCTCACCGGGGCATCAGGCGGCATTGGTCGTGCGATCGCGCATAAGCTGGCCACCAAAGGCGCTCATTTGCTACTGGTCGCCCGCAACGCGGAAAAACTGGCTCAGTTGCAGGCAGAATTGCCTCATCCAGAGCGACACGACTGCCTCAGCGCTGATCTGGCGAGTGCAGAAGGCTTGGAGACGCTGCGTCAAAGAGCGCAACAAGATCTTCAGGACAACCAACGTATCAGCGCCGTGATCAACAATGCCGGCAGCAATCAGTTTCGCTTTCTGGCTCAGCGCAGCAGCGACTCCATCGAGCAGGAAATCCGCCTCAATCTGCTTACCCCGATATGGATAACGCAGAGCGCTTTGGCTTGGCTGAGCCGCCCCGGCATTATTCTAAACATCGGTTCGACGTTCGGATCGATTGGCTATCCAGGTTACGCCAGCTACTGTGCAGCCAAAGCCGGGGTGCATCGCTTCAGCGAAGCCATGGACAGAGAGCTGGACGGAGCTGGCGTCCGGGTTCTCTATCTGGCTCCCCGGGCAACCAACACCGAATTGAACAGTGTCGTGGTCAATCAGATGAATCAGCAGTTGGGTAACCACAGTGACGCACCGGAGGTGGTAGCTTCACATGTCATCGCCATGCTTGAAAAAGAGCATACGGCCAAGTGGATCGGCTGGCCGGAAAAATTGTTTGCTCGCATCAATCAAGTGTTGCCCGGCATCGTGACCAACGCGATTCGCAAGCAACAATCCACCATTCACCATTACATCAATCAAATCAGCAAACAGTGAGGGAACAACATGAAAACATGGTTAATGATCAGCGGCGTACTGAGTGTCCCCGCCCTGAGCAACAACGCCTTTGCGTCCGACAACGCTCTGAACAACATTCAACAGGAATGGGCACATTGCCAATATGAAGTGCAAGACAGCGACAAACAGCAGACCTGTTTTGAGATCGCCATAATGCACACTTCTCAGGCACTCAACCTCAAGCCTAACAACCCTGACCTCACTGTATGGATGGCCATTAACAAAGCGTCGCTGGCCGGTGCTAAAGGTGGATTAGGGGCATTATCTTTGGCGAAAGAATCAAAACGCTTACTCGAACAAGTCATTGATACAGCGCCCAAAACACTCGATGGGTCTGCCTACACCAGCTTAGGTTCGCTATACTACAAAGTACCCGGCTGGCCAATCGGGTTTGGCGATGACGACAAAGCCGAGGCCATGCTGAAAAAAGCACTCGAAATTAACCCCGATGGTATCGATCCGAACTATTTCTATGGTGATTTTCTGGCTGAAGACGGGCGCAAACAGGAAGCAATCAAATACCTGACCAAAGCGCAGCGCGCTGCCCCACGTCCGGATCGTCCGTTAGCCGATCAGGGGCGTCAGCAAGAGATTACCGCACGACTGGAGAGTCTCAAATAAACATGCGTTTGTTACTGGTTGAAGATGATGCCCTGCTGGGGCAATCCATGGTGACGTCGCTCAGCCGCCATGGGTACACGGTGGACTGGGTTCAGCAAGGCAGCGGCGTCACTGTGACGCTGAAAATGGAGCAATTTACCGCAGTGATCCTTGATCTGACCCTACCGGATATCGACGGTCTGGAGGTACTGCGCCAGATACGTACTGCAGGATACGATCTTCCCGTGATGATCCTCACCGCCAGAGACGACATCAATGATCGGGTCAAAGGGCTCGACGGTGGCGCAGATGAATACATCGGCAAACCCTTCGCTCTGGAGGAGTTGCTCGCCCGATTGCGCGTCTTGATCCGTCGCCAGTCAGGCAGTGCCAACGAGGTGATTCAGGTCGGTCCGCTGACATTGTCGCTATCAGAGCAAACCATCAAAAGCGCAGACTCTCCCCTAAAACTGACACGCAACGAATACAAGATCCTCGCCAACCTGATGACCAACGCAGGCCGGGTGATGAGCAAAGAGCAACTGCAACAATCTCTGCACGGTTGGGATGAAGGCAGCAGTGACAACGCCATCGAAGTTCACATTCACAACGTACGTAAAAAGGTGCCGGACAAAATGATCAAAAACATCCGTGGCGTGGGGTACATCATTGAAAAATAAAGCTGTTTTTTCAATCAAACGTCGCCTGACCGGATCCGTGATCCTGCTGGCGCTGGCGTTGGTGATATTGTCGCTGTATTACAGCTTTCAGGCAGCCCGGCATGAAATCAAAGAAGTGTATGATGCGCGTTTGGGTCAAACGGCCAAACTGCTGTTACTCACCACCTCGGTCTCTGCCACGACTTTGACTGATGAGGCCCACCAGCATCAGTTTGATCAATGGATGAACAGTATCCGGCGTTTGTCCGCCGCCGACGATGACAAAGACACGACTTACGGTCACCCCTACGAACAAAATATTCTGTTTCAGTTTTATCAGCACGATCGGTTGCTGTGGAGCTCTAACAAGCAAGTCGGCCCACTTAGCCCAGCACCGACGTTTGCCGGCTTTGGCAACCGGGATATCGAAGGTGAGCAGTGGCGCTTCTTTCAGTTGCACGCAACCGCGGATGAGTATGTGGTTGTTGCGGAGAAACACAGCATTCGTCAGGAGATGATTGATGAAATCGCTTTGTCCACCGCTCTGCCTCAGTTGATTCTGATCCCGGCCTTGATGGCGCTGCTGATATTTTTGATCGACAAAAACTTTCGACCGATTTCTGAGCTGCGGTCAGCCATCGCCCAACGCAGTGCCCACAAACTTGACCGAATCTACGTGGCAAACCAGACCCTGGAGTTGTCACCCTTGGTGGATACCTTAAACGAGTTGTTGGAGCAATTGGAACAGGCGTGGCAACGGGAGAAACGCTTTACCCGCATGGCCGCCCATGAACTCAAAACCCCGTTAACCATTCTAAGGTTGAACGCAGAAAATGCCATCAACAGTGAAACTCGCCATCAGTTAGAGCAGGATTTGGATAACATTCTCAAAGGGATTGATCGTACTGACCGGATGCTGCATCAGTTGCTGACGCTGGCGAAAGTGGAAAGCATCACCAATGTACACAAACAGCCCTGTGAGCTGAAAACGCTGCTGCAAAGCGTGGTCGCCGATTTAGCTCCTCTGGCATTGCGTCATCACCAAACCCTCAGTCTGGAGGGCGACAACGTCACCATCGACGGGGACGAAGTGCTGCTGGGCATTTTGTTCCGCAATCTGGTCGACAACGCCATCCGCTATTCCGGTGATCACAGTGTGATTGATGTCGTGATTAAACAACACGCCGACGGTATTGATGTGACGGTGTCGGATAACGGGGCCAATCTAAGCGATGAAACCAGAGATAAGCTGTTTGACAACTTCTATCGCGCCAATACGGAAAAGGGCGATGGTGCCGGTCTCGGCATGTCGATTACTCGAGATATCGCGCAATTGCACAACGCCAGCATTACCCTGCTGCCGCGCACGCAAGACAAGAACACCTTTCGGATAAGATTCAGCCAGGCTTAAACATCCAATCCATTTCATAGGGAAGAGCTCTGACAATGCGCCGTCAGAGCACCTCGACATCACACAGCGTGTCTTCAAGGAGAAAAAAGGCTTTACCTCAAGTTAACTTTAGGTATTAAAGTATCTGCCGACCTCAAATACTCTACGGAGAATAACAATGAAAGACAAAACCCTTCCCTATCTTTGTGGGCGGTTCTTCGACGGCATCAGTTCTGGCTTATTCATGATGGCCCTCCCCTGGATCATGCTCAAACAACCCAATATGGGGGCGTTTGTTGCCCTCACTGCTCTCGCCTGTACTGCGGTCTCGTTTGTCCTTACGCCTTTTTTCTCCACTCTGACTGACCGCCATTCACGTAAAAACCTGCTGATTATGGTTCAGATTATTCAGTCTTCCACCGCATTTACCGTACTCGTGGCCTACTGGTTTGACGCAGGCAGTATCTGGCTACTGGCGGCCGCACAGTTATTGTTTTGGGTCAGCAGTAATATGGCCTGGAATGCCAACAATGCCTTCACTCAAGAAAACTACGCCAAACACGAGTACGCGCGCATTTCCGGCTATCAGGAAATTGTCTTGCAGGGCACCACGTTGGGCGCGGGCGCGATTGGGGTCATTCTACTGGAAATGTGGGGCGTGGTGGAATTTGCTCTGTTTGCCGCCGTGGCTTCCACCATTTCCGCCATCAGTTACGTGCTCACGCCCTATCACCGTCAACTGCGAGAGTCGACCAAAACACCGTTCATGGCCCAACTGGCCGAAAGCAAAATGATTTTCCGCCGCCAGCCGACATTCTACGCTTTTTTGCTGGTTTCGTGCCTCTCGTATCCGGTTCTGACTTACCTTGGTAAGCTGGTGCCGATCTGGTTTGCAGAACAGAATGTCTCCGGCAGTTGGGTGGCCGGGTATAACATTGCGTTTGGTCTTGGCTCACTCATGACCGGTCTGCTGGTCTCCCGTATCCTGACGCTGTTCCCACATCAGAAAATTATGCAATATTCTATGGTTATTTTGGGGGTGTTACTGCTAGCGATGAGCGGTTTCATGCAGCCTGTCTACATCATCATGCTGACGCTCGGGTTTGGCTTCTTTAACGCCCTCAACCGGATCGCACGGACCAACTGGATGCACCACACCATCTCTATCCAGCAGCGCGGCCGGGTTGATGGTGGCCTGGCGATGTTTGCCACTTCGGTGCAAAGTCTGAGCTACATTTTGATTGCTTTCCTTGCCGATGTAGGTGCCACCGATCTTGGCTTTGTGATCATTGGTGCTATCGTACTCACGGCCAGCCTTTACATGCTGCTCATCGGGCATCGGCTGGAAAAACAGCTCCATTTGATCCCTGCCTGAGCCACGATTTCGCCAGGCTTCGGCCTGGCAAAATCTCACTAAATTGAATACAGCCGCATAATTTGCGAAAAATAATGCAGTCCAAAGTTGTAAATATTCCTGTTTTTAGTTTTATAAATCATGCATCATATTGATGAATCTGTCCCAAGGATCCGTACAGATAAGGTTTATGGATGAACCCTTTATGACGAAGATGCGCATGACGCCATATCTTCGTCTATGATCCTGATAACACAATCTTTTCTGGAATTACGGTGAGCGAAGCAAACGTCAGAAGACTTCAACAACTCCTGGCCCGGTATGAGCCGGGCAAAGCGTATGATTTAGTTATTGAAGATCTTGAGGCCACGCTCTCAACGTCCCGCCGTAACATCTCCAACATCATGAAATCGCTCTCTGAGTTAGGTTGGGTCAACTGGAGCCCTTCTGTCGGCCGGGGAAAAACCAGCAAACTCACCGTTGTTCGTGACGTCAACGAAGCACTGATTGAGCTGATCACATCCGAACTGCAAAGTGGTCGTTTCACGCTGATCACTCGGCTGCTGGAAAGCTATGGCAGCATGGCGGTAACGGCGCTGTCGATCGCCACCGAATGCCAGAGCAACAAAAACCAGTCCGACGATCATCTGCTGATCGCACAATACCCCTGGGTTGATGTGCTCGACCCCGTCAGTACCTACAGGCTGGCGGAAATGCAGGTCATTAAAAGTATCTATGCAACCCTATTGCGGCAGGGTGACGACGGCGAAATTTATTCCTGCATTGCACATACCTGGGAGATGACCGGGAACACCATCACACTGTGGATTCGCCCCGACGTCATTTGCCACGACGGACAAAACCTCACTGCTGACGATGTGGTGTATTGCATTCAACGTTTGTGTCAGGTCGACGGACCGGTTCAGCACTTGTTTGAACAGGTCAAAGAGGCCAAAGTGAGTGGTTTACGCCAGGTCTCCCTGACGCTGGCGTACCCCAATCCCTTGTTTTTGTATGCTCTGTGCTCCAGCAATGCCTCCATCTATCGCAAACGCAGCGTCCACTTCTCCGCGAGCCACGCGGCTTTTGTCGGCAGCGGGCCTTTTGCGATTGCCAGCTGGGATAACGAGCAGCTGACACTGAAACGTCACCATCAGTTTTTCTGTCGCCGGGCGCTGCTGGAAAGCATCACGCTTTCCAGTAACGGCGATCTTGCTGAGCAATACCTGAGCTTCAATGATCATGAGGGCGAGAAAGAATCATTTGTCATCAATGCATTAAGTTATCTGACGGCCAACTACCGAGCCGGAGCGGATATCTCTCCAACAACTTTGTCTCAATTGATGGCCTTTATCGATCAGCAACGCCGTCATCACGATCCGGATAATGCCGTTATCGGGCTGAATTTTTCTCCGGCAATCACACCAGATACCCCCAGCGATATCCCTCAACTGAGTGGCAGACTGGTCTTAACTCAGCCTCCGCTGACGCTGCCCATCCTCAAGGAGATCGCTCAGTGGCTGCATCACACCATTCGTCTGACCGGTCTGACGCTGGAGATACTCGATCTGAACAACATCAGCGACCCCAGCACCGTCAGAGAACAGGCAGATATGCTGTTCATTGAAGAGATCATTGAACAACCTTATGAGTTCGGTTTGTATGAGTGGTTGCTGATTTCTTCCGGGCTGCGTTTCGCATACAGCGACGAGGAACGCCGGGATCACGAACGTCGGGTACAGCAGGCGCTGGCCAGTTCTTATCCACAAGCAGCGCTGGAAACAATTGAGCAAGATCTTTACCAGAGCTATCGTTTTTTGCCGCTGTTCAACGGCCGCGAAGAAGTCTACCGCACTGTGGAGGTTCAGGGTATCGATATCCGGAAAACCGGCTACAGCGAGTTCTTCAAATTGTGGATCGCTCATAACCGCTAAATTCCTCCATAACGAGGAAAGTACGGCGCCTTCCTCGTCACACATTTCTCCACTCAAATCCTCTCTCTTGCACCAAATTTGTGAAAACATGTCATTTTGATTACATGACTAATAATTACATGACAAATTAAATAAAATTTTAATATTCATTAAAAACAAATAGTTAATACAAAATTACCGCTTAAAGTCACTTTGACAACTTGATCAACTCAATCAGTTATGTATCCTTTAAATGCAAATTTAATTCGAACTCTAATGAATTTTAAACAATATGTGGTACACAATGATCACGTCAGCACCCTGGGTAATGTACCCAGAAATTAAAACCAAGGAAGAACCCACCTGGCTGTTTCGCATGCCAGACAAGCATGATGGAGAGAGAGTTCACCAGTTGATTGCGTCCTGCCCACCGCTGGATGTCAACTCAGCATATTGCAACTTCCTCCAGGCATCGCATTTCAGACGCACCTGTGTGGTGGCCGAGAAAGGTGGCGATATTGGCGGATTTGTTTCCGGCTATCTCAAGCCAGGAAACGACAAAGAATTATTTATCTGGCAGGTCGCTGTTTCGCCGCGTTATCGCGGACAGGGCCTGGCCTTAAGAATGCTAAACCAACTGCTGGAACGCGAATCAGTCGAGCAGGTTGAGGTGATAGAAACCACCATCACTGAAGACAACCAAAGCTCCTGGGGTCTGTTTAAGAAACTGGATCGGGCCAATGGCGATCAAGGTAAAGTCACGACTTTCCTTGATGAAGACGAACACTTTGCAGGCAAACACGATACTGAGTATCTGTATCGCATTCCACTGACAAACTCTTAACTCACTAAAGGAAAAGAAAAGGTCCACAATGGATATTTTTAATCAGCAAGAGTCAAATGTACGCTCATACGCTAACAGTTTTCCAACCGTATTTACCTCAGCGAAAGGCAGCTGGTTGTACAACAACCAAGGCCAGCGCTATCTTGATTTTCTGGCTGGCGCCGGTTCGCTGAACTATGGACACAATAACGCTATCCTCAAGCAGGTACTTCTGGACTACATCGACAGCGATGGTCTGACCCACGGTCTGGACATGCACTCTGCTGCCAAAGAGGAATTCCTTACTGCGTTTACCCAATACATCCTGAAGCCGCGTAACCTGGATTACAAGCTGCAGTTTACTGGCCCGACAGGTACTAATGCGGTCGAGGCCGCTTTGAAACTGGCGCGCAAGGTCACTCAGCGTACCAACGTTGTGACTTTCACTAACGGTTTCCACGGCTGTACCACGGGTGCTTTATCTGCTACCGGTAACCAACACCACCGTGGCGGTGCGGGCATGCCTCTGTCGGGCATGAGTCGTTTGCCTTTTGAAGGTTATGCCGGCATTGATGGTCTGCAACTGTTTGAAACCATGTTGAACGATAATTCAAGTGGTCTGGACAAACCGGCAGCAGTGCTGCTGGAAACCGTTCAGGGTGAAGGCGGCTTGAATGCAGCCTCGAACGAATGGCTTCAGCGCCTGAACAAACTCTGTAAAGAACACGACATTCTGATGATCGTCGATGACATTCAGGCAGGTTGTGGCCGAACGGGTACCTTCTTCAGCTTTGAGCCTGCGGACATCGAACCAGACATCGTCACGTTGTCGAAATCCATCAGTGGTTACGGCCTGCCGATGGCGCTGGTACTGCTGAAACCGGATTTGGATATCTGGCTACCCGGCGAGCACAACGGTACATTCCGTGGCAACAACCATGCATTTGTAACGGCGACGAAAACCATCGAAACGTACTGGACCAATGATGAGTTTGAAAAACACATCGCCGAGCGAGCATCGCAGGTTACCCGTGCATTGCAGCGCACACTGCGTAAATACCCGAGCTTGTTCAGCCGCCTGAAGGGTCGCGGCATGATGCAAGGAATCGAGTGTAGCCGTGGCGAAATCGCTTCCGCCATTGCGCGCGAGTGTTTCGAAAATGGCATGATCATTGAAACCGCCGGCCCAGACGACGAAGTCGTGAAGTTCTTCTGTCCGCTGACCATCAGCGAGTCAGAACTTGAACAGGGTCTGCATATTTTTGAGCAGGCGGTCGACACTATCGCCCCTCAACTCACCCGTAAAGCGTCTTAAGGAGTAAAAGATGATCGTAAGAACCCTGGAAGAATGTCAAAACAGTGAACGTCGCGTGGTAGCAGACAACTGGGAAAGTGTCCGCATGCTGCTGAAAGACGACAAAATGGGTTTCTCATTTCACATCACGACGATCTATGCGGGAACCAATACGCACATCCACTATAAAAACCACCTGGAGTCGGTGTACTGCATGTCCGGCAGTGGCGAAATAGAAGTGATTGGCGATAAAACCTATCCAATCGAACCGGGTACGCTCTACATTCTGGACAAGCATGATGAGCATTACCTCCGCGCATTTGACGGTGGTGACATGGTCATGGCTTGCGTCTTCAACCCGCCGATTACCGGTGCCGAAACACACGACGAAAACGGTGTATACCCACTAGTGGAATAACCTCTTATCAGGGGCGAAAGCCCCTTTTTATTTGAACGAGAACACAATACAACCAAGGACTCAATGATGACTATTACCGTAGAGAAAATCGGCGGTACCTCCATGTCTGCATTCGATGCAGTGATCGACAACATTATTCTGAAACCAGAATCTCCCTACAACCGCGTGTTCGTGGTTTCCGCCTACGGCGGCATTACCGACGGCCTGCTGGAGTGTAAGCGTTCCGGTAAACCTGGGGTTTACCAGATGATCGCCAAACGGGATGAGGACTGGCATCAGTCGATGGCCGATCTTGAGCAGCGTATGTTGATGATCAACGAGAACTTGTTTGCCGATCCCATGAATCGTATCCGCGCGGATAAATTCATCCGTGCTCGCATCAGCGAAGCGACCAACTGCGTCGAGAACATTCTCGATACTTGTCAGTATAGCCAGTTTACCTTGCGCCAGTACTTGCCCCAGATTCGTGAATTTCTGGCATCACTTGGCGAAGTTCACAGTGCCTATAACCTGGCACTGAAACTGAAAACACTTGGCATTAACGCCAAATTTGTGGATTTATCCGGTTGGGAAAATCAGTTCGAGGGCGATCTCGATGAAGTCATCGCTGACGCGATGAAAGACATCGACTGCACCAATCAGTTACCGATCGTTACGGGTTATGCGTATTGTAAAGCGGGCCTGATGAAAACCTATGATCGTGGCTACAGTGAAATGACGTTCAGCCGGATCGCGTGCCTGATGGACGCCGAGCAAGCAATCATTCACAAAGAATACCACCTGAGCAGTGCAGATCCGCGTATCGTCGGACCGGAAAATGTTCACCCAATGGGACAGACTAACTTTGACGTTGCTGACCAGCTGGCCAACCTGGGAATGGAGGCTATTCACCCGAATGCGGCCTCAGGATTGCGTCAGAAAGACATCCCGTTACGGGTTAAAAATACCTTTGAACCGGACCACCCGGGCACACTGATTTCGACCAAGTTTAAGCCAAATAGCGACAAGATCGAGATCATCGCCGGTAAAAGCAAAGTCTTTGCGCTGCATATCTTTGATCAGGGCATGGTGGGAGCAGTCGACAATGTCAGTTACGACATGATGGAGATGATCTCCGACGCTCGAGTAAAACTGGTGAGCAAAGAGATGAACGCGAACTCGATCACTTACTACCTGAGTGGTAACACCAAAAGTCTCAATGAGTTGCTCTATCAGGCAGAAAAACGCTTCCCACAAGCCGCTATCACCGGCTCTATGGTTGCGCTGATCGCCGTCATCGGTGCCTACATCAATACTAACGAGGTGCTGAGCAAAGGCGTCCTGGCTCTGACAGGCCAGAGTATTTCGCCAATTGCTGTCCACTCTTCTATGCGTAACGTCAGCGTTCAGTTTGTGGTGGATGACGACAAGTACGAAAGCAGTATTTGTGCCTTGCACGACACGTTCTGCGGCGAACATTACGAGCGCCAGACAAAAGTCGCATAGTCGACAAACCATTAAACAACAGGGCCGACTGGCCCTGTTGTCTTTTCCTCACCATCCCGCTTTTCTCTTATCTAACCGCCCGTTACACCTACCCCTTTAGGGTTATTTTTATTCCGAGAACGTTATCTTGGTTACACTTTAACCACACTATTTTTGTGGCTTATACATGCCACTTATAGAATAGAAACGGAAAGTAAAGCAGTCGCCATAGAAAACAACTTTGCAGCAACGTACTGCATCCCTGTGAACGAGGTTCATTATGGAATTTGAACGGTTGACTAACAGGCCCGGGACACTTTGGTTGGTGGTGGTTCTGGCAATGATTACACTGGTTTTATCTTCTCATGTGGCCGCGCAACCTAAAGCGCTGGTCATGAAACCTTTTGAGCAGCTCAGCGCCGAAAGCAAAGAATGCGCTGCATGTCATAAAGACGAAAACCCGTCTTTGTACGCGCAATGGGGCCGCTCGAAGCACTACGGTGCCAACGTAGGTTGCTACGAATGCCACCAAGCTTCACCGAAGGATCCTGACGCCATTAAGCACCAGGGGTTTGACATTGCTGTAATTGTCTCGCCTAAAGACTGCGGCAGTTGCCATACTCAGGAAGTCTCTGAGTTTTCCGCCAGTCACCATGCCAATGCAGGTAAAATCATCGGCTCACTGGATAATTTCCTTGCAGAAGTGGTTGAGGGATCGTTGAGCTTTAATGGTGCGTCTCCCGCAGCGGTCAATGGATGCTGGCAGTGCCATGGCTCAGAGGTCAAAGTACTTGAGAACGGCGATCTCGACCCGGCCACCTGGCCCAACACCGGGATCGGACGCATCAATCCAGACGGCTCCCTGGGTGCCTGTAGTGCCTGCCACCAGCGTCACGAATTCGACATGGTACAAGCACGCCGTCCGGAAGCGTGCGGAAAATGCCATTTGGGCCCAGATCATCCACAAAAAGAGATCTACGAAGAGTCCAAACACGGAATTAACTTCTTCGCGCATGTGGATCGCATGAACATGGACTCCGCCAAATGGATCGTCGGCGAAGATTACGACGCCGCACCAACCTGTGCCACCTGCCATATGTCCGCGACGCGAGAGCTGCCTGTGACACACGATGTCGGCAACCGGATTTCCTGGACACTGCGCCCGGCTGTGTCGGAAAAAATCGATGCAAAAGACAAAGCCATGGGTGTTGCAACGAAATCGTGGCAGGACCGCCGTGCCGATATGCAGAACGTTTGTGAGTCCTGCCATACCAAGTCGATGGTAGATAACTTCTATCAACAGTTCGATTCACTGGTCAATTTGTACAACGACAAATTCGCTAAGCCAGGGAAAGCCCTGATGGCCACATTGCAACAAGAAGGCATGCTGACAGAAACCGGATTTGACGAAGAAATTGAATGGACCTGGTTCTACCTTTGGCACCACGAAGGCCGTCGCGCACGCCATGGCGCAGCGATGCAGGCTCCGGACTACGTGCAATGGCATGGCCTGTATGAGGTCGCCGAGCGTTTCTACATCGAAATGGTGCCTCAGTACTTGGAAACCGTCGAGAAAGCCGAACACGCTGGTAATATCGAAGGCGCCAAACGAGCAAGAAAAGTGCTGGAAGAGATCCTGGAACGCCCGGAACACGCATGGTTCAGTGGCAAGGAGCCGGAATCAGTGAAGCGTGTCCGCAAAGAAGCGCAAGCGGCCTTTAAAGCCCGCTATCTGGATGAAAGCAACTAACAACTCCGGAACGGCAGGTAGACCTACCTGCCTCCTGAGGAGGAAGCATGGGAAACAACACCTCCCGTAATGATGCGTTGTCCAGAAAACAGCGATTATGGCGCTGGCTGAAGAAGCCATTGCTGCTCGGCATACCAGTGGGCATATTTGTTCTGCTGACCGGCTTAGCCGGTTTTCAGGGTGTGATGGTGGCATCAAACCAGAATACGTTTTGTTTCAGTTGTCACCTAAAAATGGACACCATCGTTCAGGAATATAAAGCCTCGCCACATTACATTGATGAGCAACACGTTCTGGCGACTTGCGCTGACTGTCATGTTCCACACGAGTTCGTCGATAAAATGAAAGTCAAAATCATGGCCACTGCAGATATCTACTACATGTTGGCTGGCACCATCACCAAGGAGAATTTTGAACAACAGCGCCCTCGACTGGCGCAAATGGTCTGGGATGACATGGTCGCGAACGACTCGGCAAACTGCCGACATTGTCACGTGGGCGACAACTTCGATCTGAGCCAGCAGCCTCAGCGAGCCAGACTGAATCATGAGTTGATGGAGAAACGTGGTGAAACCTGTATCGACTGCCATACGGGGATCGCCCACAAACGCATCACCATCGAATAGCCTTATTGCCCTCCCTCTGCCCTCTTTATTCCCTCACATGTAAAGAGGGCTTTTCATACCAAGTCATTAACAAGGTAGATACAAAATCACAAAACCATCACTAAAAACAGGCAAGAGCCGGCATCATCCCTTCGTGTTTTAATCCACATAAAATTTGTACGATCTGAGTTCTATAAAAAACACTGTTTAATAAAAAGTACAGGATTCAGAATGAACAAGACAATTACCTTATTAGCAATATCGAGCCTGGTGTTAAGTGGATGTGGCGGCGGTGGCGGCGGAAGCAGCAGTGACAGCAAACCCGCAGCACAAACTGGTGAAGTAAAGTACGACCTGTCCCAGGCCTTCAAAGACTACTACCAGGCCAGCGCTATCCTGAATCTGGGTCAAGTTGGCGAAAGCGTGATTCATCCTGCCAACTACCGTCTGTTAATGGACAGCCAGGATCAGGTCATTGACTACAGTTTGTCTGCCGAACCCAGCAACAGTGCATCGAAATGTCAGCTCGCACCGTTTACTCCGTCATTAAAAGCAAAAACAAACTACGCTGATGACAACGCGATGACTTTGGAGAAACTGGGGAATCAACCGCTTTTCTTAATGAACATTGAAGGTATCCCAGCCAAATACAGCGAATCCACGTGTCAGTACGTAGACGTCAACCGCAGCTCAAACGAAAGTACCTCGAAAAATGTACTGGCGCTTGCCAATCAGGCAGGCGTCGTGAAAGAACTGGACTTTACGATTGAAAAAATCCTCGCTCGCGGTGATCTGGCCAATAACCTTTCAGACTACACTCTGGCAATTTCAACCACAGGCGACGTGTATCAGCTTGGCCTGAACAGTGCCAACGGCGAACCCGAAGTGAAAAAAGTCGCATCGACAGGGAGCACACGCTGGCAGCAGGCAACATCCGATTATCTGGTCTCTGATGTCAAAGACTACAACATCAAACTGTACTCATTGAAAGACAACAAAGAGTATAACTTTGTCGCCAAAGAGAATGTCGAGAGGCTTGCCATTGCTAACTCAACTCTGGCAAACAGCGAATTTATCTACACCAAATACTACTCTAGCACGAAGCTGTTTATCTTGGAGCTCGACAGCAGTACCGACCAATTGATCAACACCCGTGAAGTGCCAGCAGCGCTGATTGACCCGATTATCACTACGGATTACTCGGTGAATGACAACACCTGTCAAGTCACGTTTGGCGGTACCACAGAAACCATCTACGATGATTCCGACGCCTCATACTTCAACGGAAACCTGGCAACGAAAGACATCGCTGATTTCTTTATCTGCCAGTCAGATAACCGTAAAACACTGGCAGTACGCCAGGTCAACAAATCAACGGGTGATTCAAAAAACTACAACCTGTTTACTTTTACTTCTGACAAAGTCATCACCTTTGATAAAGCACTTGTCGCGGCCAACAACGCAGTGTACGTCAGTGCTGGTGAAGGTTACTTAGGCGCCTCCAACTACGAAGCGTACAAACTGGATTCGGCCAACAACCAACCTGTGTTGCTATCCGACCTCAGCAACGTACCCAGCGGCATGGTCATTACCCACGTGGATTCTATCGTCAAGTAATCTACTGACCGGGAAGCCTGTCGTGGGCTTACCCGGTTTTCCATCGATGACAGGATAAAATAATGAATATTCAACACTTGATTCTTCTTTCTGTCTCTGCAAGCTTGGTAGCTTGTGGGGGCGGCGGTGGCGGGAACAACAACAGCACACCAGCCCTTTCCCCAACCACCCGCAGCGTATCCGGGACCGCAATCGACGGCTACATCAAAGGCGCCACGGCATTTTTGGACCTGAACTACAACGGCCAACTCGACAGCGGTGAACCGAGCAACATCACGGATACGGAAGGGAATTACCAGCTGGCTATCACTGGGGACAACGCAGACTGCGTCGACTACGCGCCGATCGTCGTCAATGTCCCTGTTGGCGCTATTGATGCCGACCATCCAGACACCCCAATCAGTGAGGCTTACCAGCTGGTGTACCCGCCGGTCAAAGCCATCAGTGATAACGCCACCATCAAGTCCACTACGCCATTAACCACGGTATTGTGGAACCAGATTCAACAAGACATTCACAAGCAGTCTCTCAACAGTTGTCAGGCGCTGAAACAGGCTATTAACAGCCAGAATCAAATTGTCCAAAATATCAAAGAGCAAGAGCTGCGTATTGCGCAGCGCTACAACATCGACGTCAGCGACTTGTATGGCGACTTTGTGAAAAGTCAGAGTGCCGAGCTGTATCAACTGGCGCAAAACCTGATGCCAGCCATCAAGCGCTCATACGAAGAAACCAAACAGCTGCAATTGGCCTACCCGACGGCACAACGGGCGTATGTGGATTACTATTGGGAATACTGGGACTACACGGCAAAACAAACCGTCGACAAATGGTATCGCAAAGAAACTGTTCTTTTTGCCAACAAGCTCAGCAGCATCACGCAGCAGGTGAGCGCTGATCTGAACAATCCATTGCAACTCAAGGAGCGAATTGAGCGCAATACCAAACAGGTCGATGGATTAACTTACAGCAAAGAAGCCTGGCTGTATCTGGGGACAACGTCCGGTACTTATCGTTGCCTGATTGATGAAACGTTTGCCCAGCAACCACAAGCCAATGCCCTGACCATTTATGGCATCGCCAACCGCTCATTCACCGACGCCACCGAAGACAGCTGGCAGGAGTGTGTGAACAACAATGTCGGCAACGATTACTCACAACAGCTTTACACTGCGACTTACGACAATGAACGAGATCAAATGTTGTTGAGTAAAGGAAACTACTACTACCAAAAGAACCCGAAATATCCGGATTTGGTGAACCTGCAAGATCGTTTGGATAGCTATCAGCGAGGCGATCTTGATGTGTTGAGTAACCTCTCAGCGGAACTGAGCAATACACAAGATCATGGCGCTGATAGCTGGTCTCGTGAAAAATATCAGTACATCAAGAACGGCACCAACGATTACACCGGGATACTGACTATGCGGTACTCCAGTGGTTTGTGGACGCAGGAGCATTTTTACCAAAACGGCACCCGAACTTACCAATGCTCCGATGATGGCAGTAGTTGGTCTGCAGAAAACTGTCCAAAAGAATAATAAGTCCCCTAACAATTAGCCACCTGACGGTGGCTTTTTTTCGTAGGCGATTGAGGATGCTCAATAAGGACGATTTAGGCCAGATTAAAAAACAACTCATCGTCAGTCATATAGCGGTGCTTCGATCCCATGTTTCGCAGATGCATAAACATAAAATCAGGGAAACCGGGCGCAATCATGTCGTTGGGTTCCCAACAAATACCACCAATGAAAATATAACGCCCCTGACACTCATCGGTGTGAAGCGGATTGTTGAGTGGTGTCGACAATTCCGCTCTGACGCCTTCCACCACACACACGATCTGCCCTTTGACCACGCCAACAACGCGTTTGACCAGGTTGGCTTTAATACCACAACGCCAAGCCTGACGAGTGGCCATTTCATAACCCTGTTTTCTCACCCCTTTCTGGATGTGCACTATCAGATTCATCCGGGAACTCCCGAGTTAACATCCCGTTACTATAACTTAACTAAGTGTACGTCGCAGAGCGAGATTTTTATCGTCACCATCATGGGTGTTAATGGCGAATTTACATTGTAAAGATTCGTTGGCATTAACCGACATTCGCCAGATCCGGAACTGCAACCCAGATTCCGATTGATAAATCGCTCGCCTTAGTTCACATTGAAATCAATACGATAACGTCGCAGTGAGCGCGCAAAAATGAGTCAAGGATAGGTATGTCTGTAGTCAGTTTTTTTCAACTTCTCGGCCTCGCGGCCATCTGGGGCGGTTCCTTTTTATTTATGCGTATTGCTGCTCACAGCTTTGGCCCGGCGTATCTGATTGAAGCTCGCGTCGGTTTTGCGGCGTTAAGTTTGCTACTCGCCGCGTTGTATTTACGTAAAGGCTTGCCCCCTCGCCAGCATATTCGCCATTTCATGGTTGTTGGCCTGATAAACAGTGCGATGCCATTCCTGTTGTTTGGTTACGCGGCGCAAACGCTGAACGTATCAACCTTATCAATATTAAACTCCACAGCCCCTATATGGGGGGCACTGATCGGCTATTTGTGGCACCGGGCACCACTGACCAAATCCGCAATTCTCGGAATGCTCATTGGTATTGCAGGCGTGTCCATTCTGGTTGGCTGGGATCTATCAGTCTCAGGTTACGACAAACTGATACCGATGATCGCCGCAACGTTGGCAGCCACCAGCTACGGACTGGCAACCAACTACACCAAAAATGCACCACAAGTGTCCTCATTCGACAACTCCCACGGCAGCATGTGGGCAGCCACCTTATGGGTTCTGCCACTCCTGCCCTTTGTGCCGATGCAACAGACCCCAACCGGTACAGAAATGCTGTCCGTGGTTGCGCTCGGTGTGGTTTGTACTGGCATGGCGTATCTGCTGTATTTTAATCTGGTGCGTGATATCGGCCCTACGTCCACTTTGACCGTCACCTTTCTGATCCCAATTTTTGGCATTTTCTGGGGCTACCTTATCCTTGATGAACCCGTTGGCTTTAACACCATTGCTGGCACCGCTCTGGTGCTTGGCGGCACCATGCTGGTTACCGGCTTTTCCCCGGTTAAATTCCTGAAACGTCAAAGGATTAGCCAAGTATAACCAGCACCTTATCAGCTAAAATATTTTTCTATAATGTCTTAACAATTAAACACTGTTCGATTATGCTGTGAGTCTATTATTCAACAGAGGAATGGATCAGCATGAAGACGTCGCTGATGGCTCTATTTGCGGTAAGCACGCTTGCCGGTTGTTCAAGTATTAGTGTGGAAGAGTGTCAGACAGCAGACTGGTATCAAACCGGATATCGGGACGGCCAGAACGGCAATAATCCAAACATCGTCAATGATTACGCCTCCGATTGTGCGGAAGCCAACATTGTGGTGGATAAAGTGGCATGGCAAAAGGGTTTCTCTCAGGGTACACGACTTTACTGCGCACCCAACAACGGTTACGTGGTCGGCTCTCAAGGGCGAACTTACTACGGCGTATGCGATAGCGACCAATTCCTGAAAAACTATCAGCTCGGCAAACTGGAATACCAGCGTCAGCAACGGCTGACTGAGCTGAATAACCAAATCGCCGATCTTGACCGTCAGATTTCCTCAGCAGATAAAGGCGATTCAAAGAAGCTGGAAAGGCTTCGTGCGCAGCGCAAAGATCTGGCGCGTGAACGCTCGTCACTGCTGACGCCAAACGTTAACTTTCGTTTCGACTTCTAGCCCAGAATAACCGAGACACCATTCTGGCTTAAATACTCGATGTCGCCCTCAGGGGCGGCATCGTCTGTCAACAGCACAGAGACGGCACTGGTTGGTCCGATGGCCGACGGATAGATCTGACCAAACTTGCTCGAATCGGTCAAAACAATATTGCGCCGTTTCTTGGCGATAATCGCCGCCGCAATATCGGCACGCATCATATCGCGACTGGTAAATCCGGTATCCTGATGATAGCCATCAATGCCCAGAAAGGCAGTGCTGAAATGGATATTTTCAATACATAACCTGGTCAACGGCCCCACCAGGCTTTCCCCCTGATGCTGATAAACACCACCGAGCAAAATAATATTGGCCGATGTACTGCGTATCAAATGCGCAATGTACGCTGACGGCGTAATAATGGTCACGTCGCCACGTTCTGCCAGAGTACGCGCCAGCAAAGCATTCGCACTTCCACCTTCAATCAGAACCGTTTCATTAGCCGCGACCAAATCCGCCGCTTTATTAGCCAACGCCTGCTTTATATCGAAACGAACAGTCAGACGGCTATCCATGTCATCACTTTGCAGTGCCATTGCGGCACCGTGTACCCGTTTTAAATAGCCCTGTTGCTCAAGAACATTCAAATCCTGCCTGATGGTTACTCCTGACACGCCGAGCAAGTCAGAAAGTTCCGTCACCTGCACGCGCTTGCGCTCATTCACGACCTGCAGGATTTCATTTTGCCTTGAGTTCACCGTCTTCTCCGTTACGTATTAACTTTCATATCTTACCGCACACAGGTTTCATTTGAAACATCGCCCCGCTCGCGAATGCATTCATAAAATGAGCACTTCTTAACCAGAGTCACATCATTAATATGCATTTATGGTCATACTTATTCTTTCCCATACGCATTGAAAGGATATCACGCAGATGACACCTCTTTTGCTCTTTCGCGGCGCACGCCTGGCTTGGCTGTTCATGGCGCTGGCGGTCAGCGCCTGCTCAACAACACCGACCGCCTATATTGCAGCCTACAGTAAAGATGCCACTCAGGTGACATCTCGGGTGCAAACACTTATCGATGATTACAACCACTCAGCACGCAACGAAGAGCTGGCGACTCTGACCACCAGCCCACACAGCGTCACCAAAGATGCTTTAGCCGGAGCGGCGCGATCTGGGTTGCCAGACATTAACGCGGTCGCCCTGTTTCAGGCCAATCAAGCACTGCACCAGTATGCGCAGTCTCTGTTCCATCTGAGTATGACAGCCAGCGATCAGGCGGTTGCTCTGGCTAGTGTGGAACTGATTGAATCGTTGAACACGCTGAACAAATCGTACGAAAAACTCCAGTCAGAAACGCTGCTGACCCAAGATCAAAGCGCGACCGGTGGACGGGTGATCGGCCAGATCAGCGCCACTTACCTGCAAAACAAACGTGCCGACGCCATCAAAGCCGTTGTCATGGACGCAGATCCGCTGGTGCAAGAACTGACCGAACGTCTGGCAGCGGATATCCTCCGTCAGGACTTTATTCGCCGGCTTGAAATCGCGCGTGATACGGAGCTGTCGCTCTACCTGACAGCGGTCAACAACACATCACGCAGTGATTTATTACGGCGGCATGAGGCGGTTGAGCAAAGCTATGACAAGTATTCAGCCATGATGGCTAGCCTGGCGTCGGTGGAAGCAACCGCCAGCGCGCTGCGCAAAATGGCCCGAGCACATCATGTCATCGCCACCGAAGTCGCCGCGGATCGTTTCACCTCTGATGCCCTGAAGAAATCGGTCAGCGAACTGCACGCCACTCACAAGATGTTCGCCTCCCTCGAAGAAATGATGCAAACCTGCCCGAATCAGATAGTGGTTGGAGCCCGCTCCGCCCGTTGTCCGGAATGAGGAATTGAACCATGGATAAAACCGAGCTAAGAAATGAATTGTACGAAACATTGCTTCAAATCAATCAGTTGATGGCCGTCATGACCATAGGAAGTCGGGAGTATGACGAACTGTGGCACAAACAGCGTACCTTGAGATTGCAGTACGATGATCTGGTTAGTGCCTCTCTGACAGACACCAGTCAGGTAGCTGACGTGATGCATTTGCTGAGCGAACTGCGTCGCCAGAGCCAGCAGGCTCGCGACGATCTGAATAACCAAATCGAGCAGTTTGAAAGCGTAGCAAAGGTACTTAATACGGTTTCTAAAGTCAGCTCAGTGATGGCAGACGTCATTCGTTGAATACAAGCAGAAAATAAAGGAAGTCAGTATGCATAAAAAGCTTGTTCTAGGCCCGATCCTGGGACTGGAATCAGACCACCATTATACGGTCGTGGTGGTTACCGACCAATCAGCAGGCTCGGTAAATGTCAGCTATCCGCATCATCAACCCGTACCAGCCCAGCTGATTGGGGAGATCGACAATGGCAAAGTATGGCGCATGGAGCTCAACATTGATTCTGCGGGCGAGGAAACCATTGACTATACACTGCAACAAGATGGCCTGACGCTACTCGATCAGCGTGGCAAGCAGCGCTGGTCGTTCTATGTTCCTGGCGACAAAGAGAAACCAAAGTTTGCGTACGCATCGTGTAACGGCTTCTCGGATTTAACCCTGATGAACAGCACCGAAGCACCTTTTCGGCTCTGGGAAACCATGGCACAGGAGCACCAGCGTGAACCATTCTCCCTACTCCTGATGGGGGGCGATCAGGTATACGCCGACTCGATCTGGACCAAAATCACCGCATTGAAACGCTGGAATGAACTCGATCGCAAAGACAAGGTAAAACGCCGGGCCACTAAGGATATGACTCGACAAATTGATCGCTTCTACAGTGAATTGTATGTCGACCGCTGGAACAAAGAACCCATCGCCAGCATGCTGGCTTCTATTCCGTCGATTATGATGTGGGACGACCACGATATCTTCGATGGCTGGGGCAGTTACCCAGAAGACATTCAGACATGTGACGTCTATCAGGCTATTTTCCGTTCCGCACGCAAACATTTCGAGTTACTACAAATCCGGGGCGTGCAGAACCAAAGCTTAATGTCAGCAAATAACCAGCCTCGCACGCACTATGGCGCCGCCCTAAGCTTTCACGGCTACGATATTTTGGTGCTGGACAATCGCTCTGAACGCACCTTGTCTCAAGTCATGGGATCCGCTCAGTGGCAGTCCGTCACGAAATATCTAAAGCACAACAACAACCAGACTCTGCTGGTCATGAGCGCCGTCCCGGTGGTGTACCGGGACTTTTCCTTTGCCGAAAATGCCGTGGATGCTACGCCATGGGAAGAGGAGCTGACCGACGACCTCAAAGATCACTGGCGAGCGAAAGAGCATGAAGGAGAACGTTCACGCCTGATCATGCATCTGCTGGACAGCGGCACACGGCGTCAGGGGCGCAGTGTGATTTTATCCGGCGATGTGCATGTTGGCGCGTTAGGAGTTATCCGCGATCTGCGCAGTGCTGACAATCGCGCAGTGCATCAGGTCGTGTCATCCGGCATCGTGCACCCGGCGCCAAGTTATATGCAATGGCTGGGGATCTGCGCAATTACCAATGACCGTACAGAATATCTGGATGAGAATCATCACATTGTCGCCGATATGCTAAGGCCATACGGTTCAGACAAATACATTCGCACACGTAACTTCGCGACGTTGCTGGAAGGTAGCGACCAGAAACTGTGGGTGAACTGGCTAACCGAAGGCAAAGACACCCCCGCCTTTCCGATACTCTGACCGTAAACTTGTTCGGGCCGACCGGCGCCATGGAGCGCCGGTTCGGTCATGATACATTGGCAACCAATACTTTTTTCAATAACATGGCCAACTGAGTTTTCTCGTCCTCTTCCAGCATGTCCAACATGGTATTCATGTTTTCTACATGCGACTCGAGTGCGGCATCAAGCGCGCGCTGGCCTTCTTCCGACAATCGTACTTTACAGCTACGGCGGTCGTTTTCACTGGCAATCCGCTCTATCAAACCACGTTGCACCAGCTTTTCAATCCGAGTACTCATCGCGCCGGACGATAACATCAGGGTTTGATACAACTCCGTTGGCGTCAGTGGCATTTGACTGCGTCTTAGCGTCGCGAGAATGTCGAACTCGATACTGCTCAACTGATGTGCCTCAAACACTGTTTCAAGCTGCTTTTGCCAACTTTGATTGACCCGGCGCAAGCGTCCGACAACTCCCATCGCAGAACAATCCAAATCAGGTCTGGCCTCACTCCACTGCCGCAAAATGCCGTCTACTGGGTCTTGCATACATCTTTTCTCCAAAAATATCTTTCAAAAAAGATACTTGATCGAAAGTTAAATCTCTATTATTTTTTAAAAAGTATCTTTCATAAAAGATACTTTTATAAGAGAAATATAGCCACACAGGAATATCAACATGCAACGGATTCAACTTCTGATGACATTGGCGCTGACCGCCATCGCCCCCATTGTGTGGGGCAGTACCTACATAGTGACGACGGAACTGCTACCGGCCAACAGCCCGCTTATCGCCTCAATGCTCAGAGCACTCCCGGCGGGTATTGTGCTGGTGATGCTCAGTCAGACTCTCCCTCAAGGCAAATGGTGGGCACGTCTGGCCATTTTGGGCTTCCTGAACATTGGATTTTTCTTCTACTGCCTATTCTTTGCCGCTACGTATCTTCCCGGTGGGATGGCTGCGTTGGTGATGTCGATTCAACCGGTACTGGTGATGGGGCTGAGCTATGTACTGCTTAGCAATACGCTCAGTATGAAACAAGGGATCGCCAGCATGTTCGGCATGGGTGGCATCGCCCTGCTCGTACTCAATAATCAAGCGGAATTAAACACCAATGGAATACTGATTGGCCTGCTGGGCACCGTCAGCATGGCGTCCGGGGTCGTGATGACCAAACGTTGGGGACGTCCGTCTGGCATGACACTGCTTAGCTTCACGGGTTGGCAACTGCTCTTTGGCGGTTTGATGTTGCTACCGGTGGCATTGTGGATGGAAGGCTTTCCGGAACACCTCAGCATCAAAAACTATCTTGGCTACGGATATCTGACGGTAGTGGGGGCCATGCTTGCCTACTCACTTTGGTTTCGGGGCATCGAGAAACTGCCCACCATCACCGTATCGTTTCTGGGCTTCTTGAGCAGTGTTTCCGCTGTCGTGCTCGGTTACATCGTCCTCGGCCAATCGCTAACCTGGTTACAACTGTGCGGCGCGGCGGCCATTTTGTTGTCCATCTTGCTGGCCGCGCCTAAGTCTCATTCATCTCAATCAACCTCTTTGACCAACACGAAAAAGGAATTCGCATGAAACTCACCATCATCTCCGGCAGCCAACGTGCGCAGTCACAAAGCTTCAACGTCGCAAAATACCTGAAACATATTGCGGCACCACATTTCGATCAAACGCAGATCCTTGATCTGCATGAACTTAACTTGCCTTTGTGGAATGAAGGCGTCTGGAATGGCAGTGAAGAATGGAGCCCGTGGAAAGTAGTCGCGTCAACCCTTAAAGCGTCTGATGCGTTTGTCTTCATTACCCCAGAGTGGCACGGTATGGCGACACCTGCACTAAAAAACTTTCTATTGCTGACCACCGACGATGAGCTGGCACACAAACCCGCTTTGGCGGTCAGTGTGTCCGCCAGTGTCAACGGCGTGTATCCGATCAGTGAATTGCGCATGACGGGCAGCAAAAACAACCACGTCTGCTTTCTGCCGGACCATTTGATCTTCCGTGACATTGACACCTCACTCAATCTGGAACTGACAGACGCTGGCGAGTTCATGCAGGCGCGAAGTCAATATACGCTGAGCCTGTTGGCCGCTTACGCACACGCACTGAAGCCAGTTCATCGGGATATGCTGCAGGCCGGTAAACCGTTCCGCTATGGCATGTAAGGAGGCTCATATCCGGGAAGAACGCCGCCAATGACAATCAAGTTGCATAGCAAAGTTTAATCTTGACGACAAACACTCTGATTAGGTGAACAATGCGGAATCTGCTTAGAATGCCAGCCAGAAGATTTGTCATACTCTTACCCAAAATCAAGGTGTTAAAATGTTTGCAGTTGATGATGTCGTCGTTGCGACAAAAGGTGTTGATCTGGGCCAAATGAAAGTGGTTGGCCTCAGTGGCGGTGGTTTTTACGTTCACGTCAAAGTGGGTGAAATCTCGCTGACGTACCCTGCTCATGATCTGAAAAAAGCGTAATCGACCCGCTCGATTACCCAAAACTAAAGGCAGCTTACGCTGCCTTTTTGTTTTGCTTCAACGCCCCATGTCAGAGCCACTCGCCATCACTTAGTGGAAGCGGCCAGACCAGCGGCAAATCCAACAAACACCCCACCACTGACTTTATTCATCACTTTTTTGCTTTTCTCTGAAACCAGTTTGACCCTGACCGCCGATGAGAACAGCGCATACACACTGTGAATCACCACCACCAGGCCACAGAACGTAACCGACAACAGAATGAGTTGTGGCGTATGCGACTGAGAAACATCGATGAACTGTGGGAAGACCGACATAAAAAATACGATGGCTTTGGGATTTGAAATCGACACCAACACACCTTCACTAAAACACTGATAGTGAGAACGACTCGCCGCCCCGTGACGGGATGAGAGTCTGGCATCGGAACGCCACATTTTGACTCCGAGATACAGCAAATACATAGCCCCGAGCAACTTGATGGCGGTAAAAATAAATACCGACTGGGAAAGGACCACCCCCAGACTGGTGGCTGAAATAGCGGAGATACACAAGATGCCCGTAGCAATACCCAATATGCCAGCGAATGCTTTCCGTATTCCATTCTGGATGGCGTTATTGACGGTCAGCATTACCGCCGGCCCCGGCAAACAAATGGTTGCTGCCGCTAACAAAACGTATACAACGTAATTCTCCACACTAATTCCTTTCCTTGCTTTTAGTTTTCACTGCTTCCGCACATCTCTCGGAGCCAGCATAAGCAACACTATTTACATCGAATGCCTTACGTCATGAAACATTAAACACCTGTTGAAACTCAATTGCGTGTCATTGTTCGGTAATAAGCTTTTGGTGTTATCACTGAGATAAAACACTTCGGGATCACGCTCTTTATACATTTTGGTGCTAGCGTTAACTCGTTTAATATTTTGTAGAAACTTGGCTTGATAGTTAACTTACACAGAAACAACCCAAGTAAGCAACATAATGCACACATAAAAGTTCAATATTTAGTTATTCTAACTATAAATTCAGTAAATATCCGCATAGCCAATATGATAATATGGCCTTATTTATCAGCATGTTAATAGAACTCGATGAGCATAACAATTAATGCCGATGGACTAAGCATTGTCCATAAAGGCTCCGGCGGCGAAGCCAATGCCACTTTACCTGATGTGTGCTTAACAACGGTGGGGAATGCCGTGGTCCCCATTCCCTACGGGAATAGCGCAAAGTCGACCGACCTCGTTAACGGAAGCAAAACAGTCTCCGCAGATGGCGCAAATAGTATTGCGATCAAAGGCTGTAAATTTTCCAAGAGTACCGGAGATGCTGGCGGGGATAAAAAAGGCGTCGCATCAGGCACCATAGAAGCAGAAGCCGAATTTATATCCAGTTCACCTACGGTTAAAATTGAAGGCAAAGCCGTGTGTCGCTTAAGCGATCAAATGACGATGAACAGTGCGAACACTCTGTGCCTCGGTGGCTTAATGCAAAGTTCTGTTAAGCACACCCCCGATAATGAGGGCACATATACAATCGATCTGTCGCTGCGTTATTCAGATGGCGACGCGGTTCAAGATGCTTCGTATACCGTCATCGATAGCCAAAATACCAAGTTTGAGGGGCATTTAGACAACGAAGGCAAAGCCAGCGTTAGCGGACTCGCGCCAGGAGAATACTCCGTTGAATATGGCGAAGACGCCAGAGATTTTGTCCCGAATGAGCCAACTGAGGCAAACCCGGATTTTAATGCCGCAGCGACTGCCGAAGACATCATCAACCAGGCAAAAAAAGGAAAGCCAGGGTATTGGGAGTCCACCAAATCTTCAATATTGGGTGCATTTCAGTGGGTATGGGGGGTCATACAAGGGGACTTCAACGAAGACCAGACTATCGCTCAAATTATCACGAGTGCGGGCATTACAATGATCCCGTTTGTTGATCAAGCCGCAGACGTACGAGATATCGTGGCGAATATCATGAAATTGAGCAATGAAGAAGGAAGAGAAAAAACAGAAAACTGGGTCAACCTGACGCTGAGTCTCCTTGGTTGCATTCCTTCCCTTGGCAGTGTGCTCAAAGGCGTCGGAAAAATCATCGTTAATATCGGCAAAGACATCAGATTGGATGATCTTCTGGCCATTTTACGCAAGTTGGGCAAAGGGAATCCTGAAAAATTTTTGCGCGAATTAAAATTCACGAAATATACCCAAGACTGTGCCAAAATCTTGTCCGATGTCCTTATCCCATCTATTGAAGCGTTTGAAGAAATGGCGGGGTACGCAAACAGATTAGGCTATGCCGCACTGAGTAATACCTTAAAATCGGTAGGCGTTGAACTAAAGATTATCGATGACATGGCCCCCGATATGTTCAACCAAGTCATGAAAGAGATGGACGACAACGTGGCCAGAATCACCGCCAAATCCGGCAAAGTGTATCCCGCCCGTTCAACCTACGATGCGAAACCTACCGCCCAACATGGAAATCGGAATGACGTCGCTAACCAAAAAGATAAGAAAAAAAAGAACGATTGCCCACTGTGCGGCAGAACCATCAAAAAAGGCGCAAAGGAAAACAACAAGAAATTCTGTAAAGGCGCAAAGCGTCCTCAATCTGGCAAATATGACAAAAAGGGCAACAGTGCCTTTTTAGCTAAAAACCTGCTGAATGATGGCTGGCATGCTGGTATCACTACCAAAAACCCGGCCGGCAAAGATTACAAAAATCACCCTTGGTGTGATAAACGCAATACCAGTTCGGGTAACCTGCAAGCTCATCACGTGATCACTTCTAAATCCGTCATGAACGATGAATGGAAAACGTACCGCAACCATTTTAAATATGACATTGATGAAACCAAAAACGGGGTGTTTTTGCCGTCGGCCACTGACGTTGCCTGTCAGTTAGGAGTGGCGATACACAAAGGGCCGCACGCCAGGGGCATTGACTACACCAATTTTTTAGAACTGATGAAAACGGGCGAAGACATCCCGGATTCATTGGACGCTAAGCTGCGTGTCGCAAACGCTACCTATATAAAGGCAATACGAGACGAGTTAGAAGAAATAGAGAAATTTATTGAAACTGGCAGGTTTTGTTATGATAAAAAACAAGATCATGAATTCTTTACAAAAATGAGGGATTTAAGTAAACGCGGAGTAGGATATATTGATGATTTCCGTTGGACCATCACAGGTTTTGGTAAGGACTATCGCTCTGGTATGAGTATTGGTTGTGCCAATGGCAAAACCGAGAGAAAAAGCAAAAAGCGCATCCCATGCATTCAAAGGAAAAAACATCCACTAGGTCAGCACGATTTAAAAAACGCCAAAGGACAACTGATGACCAAAGCGTTGATTGGCAATACATTAGAGATAGGAAAATGAGTGAATATTATTTAATTACCAGCAGTGGTCCCTGTGCGATGACTGAAGTGAGTGACCACGATAAGCGTTATATCAATTATAAAGAGTGCGCCCGCCCGCCAATTGAACCTATTCGTATCTACGAAACCTTCAAACCGGAAGAAGACTATGAAACTCCTGAATTTGTGCGCACAAAAGTAATCGCGTTGTCTAAACGAGTGGTAATGGAAGCGGGTCTACAATACCTCTATGGCATCAATTGGGTGCCTGCATACATCAGTAATGCCAATGGACACCGCGAATATTTGTTCATCAACTATCTGCAAGAACTTAAATGTGCCGATCTTGAGAAGTCGGAGTACTCGTCCATTGATTCATTGGGCGGAATAACGGGGTTAGAAAAATTGGTGCTAGATGAAACGTTACTCGCGCAAACCCCTCTCAATCAGAGGCTCATTTTTATGATGGCAGAGTCAGCGCGCATTCTTTTTCATCGTTCCATCGTAGAGCGCATCATGGCGACCAATCCGATCAACACCACGTTTAAACCCTGCGAACAGGCTATTTAACAAGGACGTAGTATGACATTCATTCCTTTTGACAAAGCCGCTGTGGCCACTGTTCTGCCTGAAAACCGCGCGAAATTTGTGTTCACGCAACCGGATGTGTATATGCATTTTGGTGACATCAAAACGCTGTATATCTATGACGATATCCTCGAGGAACTTGACGAAAAATGGCTAGATCAACTCACACAGTGGTGGGGAGAGTTGGATTTTAACACGCCCAATTCCGAGCATGATCTGGATAAAGTGTGCACAGAGTATACCTTTATCGATTTTGCTCTCCTACCGGAGCTGGCTTCTCTCGATGAGCACGGCTTAAAAGACACGCCACTGGCGTGGGATGGAAAAGAGCTCGTTATCAACACCGACTTCCTTGCCGGGCTGCAACAAGCAGGAGCGGTCGATGTTTGGTTTGATAAACTGTACTAACTCACTAGCTTGCTAACCCTAGAGCACTGGGCCTTCTGTCAACAAGCCAGGCCCAGCCCTTAAAATGGATACCGTGAGCGGCCAGGCCAGTGAGCGTTTTCAATTTTTATAAATGGCAATATGGGTAATAAAAAATATAAACAATGGATCTAAACGGCGCCTTTTCGGTTAGTAGGTATTGAAACCATCACAGCTCGTGTTCGGTACGGGCGATGATGTCATCCTGCGTGTCTGGTGACAGCGCGGTAAAGAAGGCTGAATAGCCCGCAACTCGTACGACGAGATCGCGATATTGCTCAGGGTTCTTTTTCGCCGCCAGCAAGGTTTCACGAGAGACGATGTTGTACTGCACGTGCCAACCTTTGTGGTGATTAAAGAAGGTACGAATCAGCATCGATAGCTTGAGCTTATCTCCTTCTGAAGCGACAGCCGCTGGGTTTAACTTCTGGTTAAGCAGCACACCACCCAAGATTTTATTGGCTTGAATTTTACCGACAGAGTTGTACACCGCCGTTGGTCCCAAACGGTCAGAGCCCGATGCTGGACTTGCGCCTTCCGCCAGTGGCGTTTTCGCTTTTCGACCATCTGGTGTTGCCATCGTGGATGCGCCAAATGGCACGTTGGCAGAGATGCTCGATGTTCCCGCGTAGTAGCCGCCACCAATTGGACCGCGCCCATGACGTGTATTGACAAATTGCGCCAACTCATCGATATAAACTTGGTAAGCATCAGCCAGCAATTGGTCGACATAATCGTCGTCATTGCCGTATTTTGGCGCGAAGTTTATTAAGCGTTGGCGAAGTTGTTCGTTCTCAATACCAACGAAGTCTTCTTCTAATGCTTTTGCCAGTTCCGTTTGGCTGATTTGTGCTTTTTCAAACACCAAATGTTTGATCGCCGCCAAACTGTTACCTAAATTGGCGATGCCCACTTGCAGGCCAGATACCCAATCGTATTTCGCTCCGCCTTCTTTTACTGTTTTACCACGCGCCAAACAGTCATCCACCAGCGATGAGCAGAAAATATCTTGCGCTTGCTGCTCAAGCACGCTGTCGACTACGGTATCGATCTCAATCGATTTACGTGTGTAGTAGCGAATTTGCTCCGCCCAAGAAGCGGTGACTTGCTCAAAGCTCTCGAAGTTACCTTTTGCTAGCGACTTATCATGCGGCAAGAAGGCTTTGCCCGTCGTTGCATCCACACCTTCGTTAAGCGCAGCCAGTAAAATACGCGCAAAGTTAATGAAGCTCATGCCCGTGCAACGGTAACCCCACTTGCCTGGAACAGCAGTTTCAATACAGCCAATAGACGCGTAGTTGTAAGCGTCTTCTTTCTCGACACCTAGCTTGATGAACTCTGGAATGACGATTTCATCGTTGTTGAATGCAGGCATACCGAATCCGCATTTGATCACTTCAATACAGCCCATCAAGAACGCTTGATTCAGACCTTCATGATAGCGAACACTCAAGTTCGGTTGCGTGGAACGTAGCTGACCACAAGACTCCAAAATCGCCCAAGATAGCGGATTTACGGCGTCTTCAGGTTCTCCATTCTCATTCAGCTTTTGGCCACCGATACAGACATTTTGATACAGAGGAGAACCTGCCGACGCTTTTGAGTGCGCACCAGAGCGAATCTTGTTTACTTCAAGCAATTTCAACCAACAGCTTTGCAATAGCTCAAGGCCGAACGCTTTGTTCATCGCACCACTTTCAAGATCACGCACGTAGTAGTCGTTTAGGAACTGGTCCATCCGACCGAATGAAACAGAGTGGCCATTCGATTCAATTTGCAACATCAACTGCACAAAATAGCTCAGTTGCAGAGCTTGCCAGAAGTTGGTTGGCGCATGGAAAGCCACATGACGACAGTTTTCTGCGATTGTCTCCAGTTCCGCTTTCCTCTCTGGTCGCGTTTCGTTTTGTGCCATTTCCAGAGCGAGATCGGCGTAACTCACCATGTGCTCCTGAATCGCAAGCAAGACAATTTCGACGGACTTATAAAACTGCTCTTTCTTCAATCCATCATACGTCGACACGTCGTTATTAGCGCGATGCTGACGAACCTCATCCAGCAAACCGTTCATACCGATCTTCAGGATTTTTTCGTTATCCACTGCAAGGTGCGCGTCGCCCGAAGTCATGTTGCCCTCTGCTTTAATGATGGTGCTGGCTAAGATCTCTTGCTGCTCGTCGGTAAAGAGTCCATAGCAGCGATCTTGAACCGTTTTACCACGCCAGTATGGCGTAATGGCGTGAATGCTTTGTTTGTCTTCTTCACTTACCGCAAAACCAGCCCCTGGTCGGTCGGCCAGTTCGTCGATTTCCGCTTCAATCCAACGCACCGTGTATTCAGGGAAGATCGGCGCAGCGCGTACTTTGCTCGCTTGGTTACCGACAATCAGCTCGTCGTGCTTAATCCAAATGGTACGAGTGCGTAAGTGCTCTTGTAGCGCCAGCGCTCGTTGCACAATCACAGGTTTGTCTTCATTTGCCTGATACGCCCGAGTATAAGCCTCTGCGCGCTCAGTACAGATAGGCGGCGTTACAATGTTGACCAGTGCAGATTTGTGGGCCTTGATTCGCTCTGGAAGGGTATGTAGGTCCATGGTTAACCTCCAACAATCACGTTAAGTTGAGTATGTTCGCTTGCGTATTGCATTGCGTTTTCTAGCAGTTCTGGATTATTTAATGGTTTGTCAGAACACTCGTAAGGCATATCGAGCAAACGGTATTTATTGATGCCGAGGGTGTGATACGGCAGCAAGTGAAGTTCTTGACAGCTTTCTAATGAAGCTGCGAAATCAATGATCGCTTTGAGCTCATCAATGGTGTCATTGAAGCCCGGCACAACCGGCACACGAATCACAATGCGTTTGGCAATTGGTGCCAATTTTCTAAAATTGTCTTTGATGCGTTTTAACGATCCCTTCGCCCAGCGGAGAAACTTTTCTTCGTCGGTGTGTTTAAGATCCGCTAACCAGCAATCAATATAGGGCACGACTTTTTCTACGTTTTCCCACGGAACATGCATGCACGACTCCACCGCCGTAGACACGTGGTTTTGATGCAAACGTTCGGCAAGTTCTGCCACAAGACTTGGCTGCATCAGCGGCTCGCCACCAGAAAACGTCACACCACCTTGGCTTTGATCGTAGAAAGGCTTGTCTTTCATCAACACTTCAAACAGGTCGTCCGATTTCGCCGCTTCTCCACATATGCTGAGCGCTTGTGTTGGACATACGTTTCGCAGCGCAATGATCTGCGCTTCGCTCATGACGTTTCGATTGATGATGATGTGATCGTCAATGCGTCGGATACCATCGTTCGCCATGTCGCCGTTTACGGTTTGTTTATAAGCTGACACACAAAGCTGGCAGTCCGCCATACAACTGCGCTCATCAAACAGAAGAGAGTGCTTTTCACTGCGGCTTTCTGGGTTTTGGCACCAAGGACAGGACAGACTGCATCCCTTCAGAAACAGAATGGTGCGAATACCATCACCATCGTGGGTCGAGAACCTCTGAATATTGAAATACATTACTGTCCGCCTCTTGGTTTGCTCTTCTACTCTTCACGCTTTTCTTTTGCTGAAAGCTTCATTTGATAATCAAAGATTGGCACTTAACTTTCGTTTTGTGAAATTATTATAGTTTCAATTGAAATTACAATTGATCAAAATCAAGATCTCAGCGGATTGTCAGATCTATAGTGATTCCATCATTACAACGAAGATTTTGTATAAGGTAGAACCCATGATCGAACTCTATTTAGATACTGCTGACGTGGCAGAAGTAAAACGCTTTAACCAATGCCTACCTCTGAAAGGGGTAACCACAAATCCAAGTATTTTGGCGAAGTCAAAACAAGGCTTGAACCAAACCTTAGCTGGCATGCAAGAAGCGTTAGGGGGCACACCCCGTTTCCATGCTCAAGTGGTGAGCACAACTGTAGAAGGCATGGTAGAAGAAGCACGCCAAATCCATGAATTACCTTATGATATGGTCGTCAAAGTGCCAGCAACCGAAACGGGCTTAGCGGCAATTAAGTTAATGAAAAAAGAGGGAATTCAAGTGCTCGCTACCGCTATTTACTCTGCTCAGCAAGGTTTCCTTGCGGCATTGTGCGGCGCTGACTATCTTGCACCTTATGTGAACCGTATAGATACGATGAACGGGAACGGTGTAGAAGTGGTTGCAGACCTGCAATTGCTACTGGATCAAAACCAACTGCCTGCAAAAATTTTGGCCGCGAGTTTTAAAAATACCCAACAAGCGATGGAAGTGATGACGTTAGGCATTGAAGCGATCACCTTGCCTGTCGATGTGGCCGCGCAGATGTTTTCTCATCCAGCAGTTCAGCCGGCTGTCGATCAATTTGACAAAGACTGGAAATTCACGTTTGGTGACAAGCTTTCATTTGAAAGTTAACCCAGAAGATTGAATGGGTAAGCCGGGATCATCTCCGGCCTCCCCAACAAAACGCTTGCTCTGATGTTATGGACTGACCTGCTGTTGCTGAGCCCAAATAACGACTTTTTCCAACAAACTTTTCTGTACTCTCCGTCTGCTCTTTTTGCACAACGCTGTGTGGGTCACCGCATGCTGGTTGATGCACTCCCAGTGCTCGGTGCTTAGGTACGTCTTCATAATGTGGTCATTCTCCACTAACAGACTCATGGGAATATGTGCTCAGTTGACACGCTAAGCACACTCTTTTTCGCCATTGATTAAGGTCCAGACCGATCGCAATTCGCGATATCGGCTTGATCAGCCGCTTTGTGACTGCGTTCGTACCAATCCACATGACGGGTCAACAGCATCACCAGGCTGAGTATGGCAAAACAGAGCAGTGTCCCCATCAATAACGCATAGCTTTCTGCCTGCAACAACCCAAATAACAGGCCATAGAGTATCGCCAAACTTACGCCAAACGCCGCACCTTGCTTACGATTGCACAGCATGCCACCCACGTAAACACTCAGCAATCCCGTCGATGCCAGAGCCGACACCAGATAGGCAAGGTTGAACCCGATGTGCTCACTCATTGAAATCAGCAGCAAGTAAAACAGCGCCAGCGCCAATCCGACAAAACCGTATTGAATCGGATGCACCGGACGCGCCTGAAATATTTCCAGCAGGAAGAAACTGGCAAACACCAATGTGATCACCAATAAAGAGTAATTCACTGTGCGATGGGACTTCAGGTAGTGATCCACCGGCTCGATCAGGTCGACCCCCATTTGTCTCTGTTCCAACTCGTGGCAAGCGCTGTTGGATGACAAACAACTCATGAATAATTGAGCAATATTGGTGGAGAAGTTGTTGCTTGACCATTGCGCGTTAAAGCCAGAATCCGAAATCTCGGAAGACACAGGTAAATAGTCACCGATAAAGCTCGGGTGCGGCCAGGACGATGAGAGCGCAACCGTCGTCCGATTCCCAATCGGCGTAACTTGCAGTTGTCCCATGCCTTGCAGTAAAAAGTTGAGGTCAAACTCAAGCGATTGACTCACATCGAGTTGCGTAAGGCTTAAGTCACTGTGAAAACCTTGTGGCAGTTGATCTAACCCGGTGCCCGGCGCCACATCGAGAGCGCGTCCCGCCAACGTCATATCATCTAAGCGGATCAGCCCACGACTGTCTTGGATCCCGACAACCAGACTGACGGTTTTGATATCAAACTTACGCAGCGTTTCTATCTCTCGGAGATCAAAGGTGCCCTTTAATTTGGTCTGCGCTTTATACAGACGTGCGCGATAAATACCGCGGTATTTTTCAAAGCTATCGAGATCCGCGCTCATATCAAAAGTGTCGGGCAGAATGAATGTCTGGCGCGGGGTTCGATACGTTTTGTCTTCTCGGGACTCCGTTTCAACGTAGTCCACTAACACAAACGGACCGATAATTCGCTGCTCACCACTGCTGCTGCGCGCAATGTCATTACGCACGGCTTCCTGACGATCCGACCGCTCGGAGATCAAGCCACTGACCATGGACACCGGAATCTGAAGTAGTACAAACAAAAACAGCACGAAACCAAATTTCATGCCGAGTGGATTGTTGAGGATTTTTTTCATGTTTTGTTCTCCCTGAATTGATGCTTTGACTCTAAAACATCAATGTGGAGAACGAATGGAGCCTGTGTGGAGTTTTTATGGAGTTGGCAGATTCAGCGTCACTTGCACGCCCCGCGCGACATTGTCGATACGAAGCGTGCCATTGTGCAGCTTCATCACTTGTTCGACAAAATTCAGCCCCAATCCGGTACTTTTCACCCCATTCTCCCGCGCCAGGGAATAAAAGCGCTCAGTCAGGCGAGGCATGGCGTAATCGGGAATATGAGGCCCGGAATTAAAGACAGACAGTCGGATCGTCGGCCCGGATACCGTCGCCTGCCACGTGATCTCGCCTTCCTGTGCGACAAAATCCAGCGCGTTATCCATTAAATTAAATAGAGCCTGTTTGAGCAAAAAGCGTTCGCCGACAATCACACTGTTCGGGTCAATGTCAACGCGACACACCACCGCTTTACTGCTCAAGCGAGCGTCTGCGGCTTGTACGACGTCGTTCACCGTATCTTGCAGTGAAATAGACTCCAGATGCTCTAACTGTGGACGCTTTTCCAAACGTGCCAGCTCCAACAATCTGTCGATCAGCGCCTGCATGCGATCACTTTCACGCTCAATATTGTTGGCAAAACGGGCGATTTTCTCGTCCGGCAGCGGCATTTGCAGAATTTCACTGGCCCCTTTGATGGCAGACAACGGGCTTTTCAGTTCATGTGTGAGGGTTTGCACGTACTCTTCCACATACTGCTTGCCATCCAGTTGATTACGCATTTTCTCTAACGCATCACTGAGCGTGCCGTACTCATAAAAAATCCGAAATGTCGGCTTGGCAATCTTTTCACCTTGGCCTGTTTTCAGTGCGTACTGCTCCAGCTTGTTGAGCGCGGAGTGAATGCGCCACGCAAATAAAGCACCGGCAATTAATACCAGCCCGCTCATCCACACCATCCAAAACAACACATTACGCTTAGACAGGTCGATAAACGGCTGTACTGAACGATTCGCTTTAGCGACCGTGACACTGCCAATAATCTCACCGTCATGATAGATCGGCGCTGCGACATACATCACTGTCGACAAGGGATCATTCGGGTCGTCCGCGGTGCTGCGAGCCCCATATTGTCCCCGCAGAGTCAGATACACGTCGTTCCATTGCGAGAAGTCCTGGCCAATATCCTGCTGCCAGGAATCCGCAATCACAATGCCTTGTTTATCGGTAATATAGATTCGATGATTGATGGCTTTCTTGCCAATTTCCCAAATACGCGCCTGAGGTTCACGCTGGCCATAAGACGTGAGCAGTGTCGAAAAGCGGCTCTGGGATAACTGGCCATTGGCGACGTCTTCTTCGGCCAGCACCGCCAGCAGATTCGCCATATCCACCAGCGTCTCTTCGGTCGTCTGACGCACGGTCGGCTTCAGCTCCTGAATCACGGTTCGGCTCACCATATATGCCGTCATGCCTACCAGGACAAAATAGAGAAAGAACAGCCGTAACCCGAGCGGAATTTTCGGCCAGCGACTCATGATTCACCTGTCGTCTGATAGAAGTAACCGAAACCACGTTTTGTGCAGATCCGCTCGGCAAGGTTAAAAGGTTTCAACTTACTGCGGATAGCTTTGATGTGCGTGTCGATGTTACGTTCGTACACTGCGTCTGGCGCCATGTCCGCTGCAAGCATCAGTTGCTCTCGACTCAGCACCTTGGAATCTGCGTTGATCAATTTATGCAAAATCTTAAACTCCGCCGCCGTCAATCCCAGCATCTGACCGTTCACGCAATAGTCAAAGTTTTGTGCGCTCAGCTCTTGGCTGACTGGTAGCGCAGCGGACATAGCCTGAGACGCAGGAACGCGTGACTTGATGCGCAGCTTAATACGCGCCAGCATTTCCCGAGGACTGAATGGCTTTGTCACATAATCGTCCGCACCAATTTCCAGCCCCACAATGCGGTCGATTTCGTCGTTTCTGGCGGTCAGAAAAATAATCGGGACGGCCGAAAACTCGCGGATCGTCTTACACAATTCGAAGCCGTTGCCGTCAGGTAAACCAACATCAAGTACCAGCAGCGCAACAGGATTGTGTTGTAGATACGCCAGCCCTTCTCCTGCTGTGGTAAACCACTCGGCGTGGTAACCGTCCATGTCGAGTACATGAATGAGGTTCTCAGCAATCGCCGCCTCATCTTCGATGATGACTACGGTTAACTTATCGCTCAATATCTCGACCTCGTACGCTGTTGGTGATGGCAAACCACGATGTTGGCCCAATGACCTGATCCCGCCTGTGTGAATGCTTTTTTGCTTTGTTCATTTAATCCAGTGTTAACGTCATAAAGCGGCTATTCGGATCCGGCAGATAGCCAGCAAAAGGCTCACAATATTCGAAGCCATACTTCTGATACAAAGTCCTTGCCGGACGAAAAAAATCCATCGAACCGGTTTCAAGACTGATCCGACGATAGCCACGCAAGCGGGCCTGTTCAATCACATGACTAAGTAAATCTGACGCCACCCCACGATTTCGGGCGCTACGCGCTGTGCGCATTGACTTGATCTCGGCATGGTCATTGTCTAACTCTTTCAGCGCTGCACACCCCAACAACTCTTCTTCCTGCCAACCTGTCCAGAACGTCACCGAAGGATGTTTGAGCTTGCCGAGATCCAACGCGTGTACGCTTTCCGGTGGAGAGGTAGCGTACATGTCTTCCAGATGTTCTTCTAGCAGCGCAATAACGGCTGCGCGATCCAAATTGTCCACTTCGATCTTCATTGCATTTTCCCGTGCTAAGTGATTCATCTTCCATGAAATGATGGGATTTAATCTAAAAACTTTCAGAACAAAACGCAATCGCTAATAACCTCATCAACTAGATAGACTGACTGCACAGGTTATACTCAAACCATTGATGCTGCTGAGAATACCACCCGTGCCAACCCTGCTGATCACCATTGCTGCAATGATAGCCTTCGCTGCCAACTCCTTATTGTGTCGTCTGGCTTTAAGTAACGGCGCGATCGATGCGGGCAATTTTACCCTGCTGCGCTTGCTTTCTGGTGCATTAACCTTAGCAATCATTGCCTTTTTAACACGGCGCCCCATCGGCTTACGCAGTGACTGGCGCTTTAGCATTCAAGCCGGCCTGGCGTTATTTGGTTATGCGATCTTTTTCTCGTTTGCGTATCTTGAACTGTCTACCGGGACAGGCGCTTTGTTGCTGTTTGGTTCTGTGCAACTGACCTTATTGGCGGTATATCGTTGGCAGGGTAATCGCTTTACTGCTCAGGAGCTATGCGGCGTAATCGTGTCATTACTGGGGTTTGTGTGGCTGATGGCACCCGCTGCCAGTCGCCCGGATCCGTTGGCTGCGCTGTTGATGATCGTCTCTGGGTTGAGTTGGGCTGCGTTCACACTGCTCGGCAAACAAGCTCAATCCCCGCAAAAAGCCATTACACAAGGCTTTATTGTCGCTGCCGCACTGAGCTTGCTAACACTGCCCTGGCTGCTCCTCTCCTCATCGCTCTCTTTGCAGGGTATCGTTCTGGCCACCATCTCGGGAGCCCTGGCATCGGCTCTGGGTTACATTCTCTGGTATATCGCTGTCGCGCGGATTTCTTTGCTGCAAGCCTCAATCAGCCAGTTGGCCGTTCCTGTCATCGCACTCTTGCTTGGTGCCCTTTGGCTCGGAGAGGCCATTACACTACTCAATATCACCACCAGTGCATTAGTATTAGGC
>NZ_WXWO01000019.1:0-11158 GCF_009904845.1 Vibrio sp. V38_P2S17PM301
CCCTTCAGACCAATCTAGTCGACCATGTTTACGAAGCCAAACTAAAACGGTAGAACAACCTTGGATGCCGTACTTCTCTTGAGCTTGTTTGTAAGTGAGGCTGCCTTTTTCAACCTCATCCACTACGGTGAGTTTAAAAGCGAGGGAGTAATCGCGCTGAGTTCTTTTAGTGGTTGATTTCATAACACTCTCCCATTTTGGGGTTGGAAAGTGTCAACCTTATTTAGGACGTTACAGAGCGCTACAAAAAAGCCCCGGAGCAAGGCTCCGGGGCTTTTTATTCATCTTCTACAGAATTCAGGAATTACTGCTGAACTGTGTATTCGAACGCAGGAACAACGATTTCTACACGACGGTTCTTCGCACGACCTTCGCGAGTTGAGTTGTCTGCAACTGGGTTGTTCTCACCTTCGCCACGAGTCGCGATGCGAGAAGAATCGATGCCTTTTGCGTTCAGAGCTTTCGCTACTGATTGAGCACGTTTTTCAGAGATCTTCTGGTTGTAAGCTGCTGAACCTGAAGTATCTGTGTAACCAACGATTTCTACGTTAGCTTGTGGGTGCTGGTTCAGGAATGCAACCAGGTCATCCAGCTGTGCTGCGCTTTCTGCTTTCAGCTCAGTGCTGTTCAGAGCAAAGTTACCTGTACCAAGTGTTTTCGTTTCGAACGTCTTAGTTACAGGTTGTGGTTCTGCAACCACTGGCTCTTCTTCAACGACAACTGGTGCAGGAGCTGCTTCTTGGCCACCGAATTTGTACACAACGCCCAGAGTTGCAGAGTTGCCTGCTGCGCGAACACGGTCGTTGTTCATGTCAGTAATTGTTTGGTATTCAAGACGTACAGTCACGTTCTGGTGAGAATTGATTTCCAGACCAGCTGCGCCTAGGTAAGACCAGTCGTTTTTGCTACCGTAATCAACGTATGCACCACCGAATTTACCGTACAGAGAGATATCATCAGTCAGAGGCAGGCTCAGTTTAGGAGCTAGAGTGATGGCAGATACATCGTCATTGCTACCGTTAAGGCCAGCAGTACCAGTGTTGAATTCACCCAGGTAATCGTAGCCAGCTTCAAGCGCGAAGTATTTGTTCCACTCGTAACCTGCGAATGCACCCAGAGTTGAATCTTCGTCATCACATGGTTGACCTGAGATACACGCGTCGTCTAGCCAAGTTTTACCAACTTTTGCACCAACGTATACTTGAGCCATTGCTGAAGTAGATGCCATTAGAAGTGACGCTGAAATTACCGCTGCTAACTTTTTCATTATAAATCCTCTAAATTTCTGCTTGAGGCAGACTTATTCGAAATGGATGATGCGCCTCAGTGCTCACCCCAAAACGTTGTCTCTACATACAGCGCTTTGGTGATTAGCACCGGACTGATTTAGTTCCAATTCCGTTTGCGTATTCCACCTAGCGGGTTGCGATTTTTTGTCCGCAACTCACTGACGCAGCGAACTATAATCAATTTGCAGCAAGATGAAAGAGGAAAAATGTCAATTTCTTGTCACTGAAATCTGAGTATTTAGTTAACCAATTCACCGCCAGCCCTTATTAAATCTGGCTCCAACGAATTTTTAGTGAGTACAACCCTCTATAATAACAACCTTATAACTAAGCATTTTTTCTCATTTTTGAGACAAATAATTTGTGATGTTGAGGGAACTTTTTCAATAAACATAAAAAAAGCCGTAGTATTAACCACGGCTTGTCATTGACATTGCTGATGTTTTTACGCGTTAGCTTCTCGCTCAGTGATAAAATCCAGCGCCAATTTAATACGCGCAATCACTCGCTCACGACCGATCAATTGCATAACAGCATCCACTGATGGAGACTGACCACCACCGGTGACTGCAACGCGCAGCGGCATGCCGATCTTACCCATACCGATTTCCAGTTCGTCACACACTTCTTTAATGACGTTATGCAGGTTCTCGGTAGTCCAATCAGACAGCGCTTCCACTTTCGCCAACGCCAACTCTAATGGCGCTTTAGCCACACCACGCAGGTGTTTCTTCGCCGCGCCCGCTTCAAACTCAGAGAAATCTTCGTAGAAGTATCGAATTTGCTCCGCAAGCTCAACCAAAGTATGGCAACGTTCACCGACCAGTTGAATCACGTCCGTAATGACCGGGCCATTGTCTGTGTTCAGCTTTTGGTTGTCTAAGTGCCATTGCAGATGTTCAGCTACGTACTGCGGATCAGACGTCTTAATATAATGGTTGTTCAACCACAACAGCTTTTCGGTGTTAAAGGCCGACGCAGACTTAGAAATGGCGTTCAGGCTAAACATTTCGATCATTTCTTCTTGAGAGAAGATTTCCTGATCGCCATGTGACCAACCTAAGCGAACCAGATAGTTGTTCAGAGCATTCGGCAGGTAGCCTTCATCACGGTATTGCATGACAGAAACCGCGCCATGACGCTTAGACAGTTTCGCACCGTCATCGCCCAGAATCATCGCACAATGAGCAAAGGTCGGAACGGGTGCGCCCAGCGCCTCGTAGATGTTGATCTGACGAGGCGTGTTGTTGATGTGGTCTTCACCGCGGACAACGTGAGTAATACCCATGTCCCAGTCGTCTACCACCACAACAAAGTTGTAAGTTGGTGCACCATCCGTACGACGGATGATCAGATCGTCCATTTGTGCGTTACTGATCTCGATACGACCACGAATTTGATCATCGAAAACCACGCTGCCTTCTTTTGGATTGCGGAAACGTACCACACACGGGTCACCGTCTTTTGCCGCCGCGTTAGCCGCCACTACTTTCGGATGGTTCGCGTCGTAACGAGGCATCTCTTTATTCGCTTCCTGCTCTGCGCGGATCTCTTCGAGCAGTTCTTTAGACGCGTAGCACTTGTACGCTTTGTCTTCCTCCAGCAGCTTTTCGATCACTTCATCATAACGATCAAAACGTTTAGATTGGAAATAAGGACCTTCATCCCACTCCAGCCCCATCCACTTCATCCCCTCCAGAATCGCGTCTACGGCTTCCTGAGAGTTACGCTCCAGGTCAGTGTCTTCGATACGCAGAACAAATTCACCACCCTGGTTCTTTGCATATAACCAGGAATAAAGTGCAGTACGTGCACCACCAACGTGAAGATAGCCAGTCGGGCTAGGAGCAAAACGAGTTTTAACCGTCATTTGTCATTTACCTTTATGAGAACACTTCTGCTGAGATCATCAGCGCGAGCAATAGTTGGGCGGTATTCTAGCACTCCAGAAACATTCACGACAATTCGCCCTAAAGAAAACTTTTGTTCTCCGGGGGGATAAAGTACTCGTCCCCTCTTCTAACCTCTCTAAGCATCGTTGGCGATTCGGCAAGAAACTATCTTGAAAGAAAAAGCATCCAAAGGATTCACTCACGAATTGAATCAACGTTTTTGTTTGTTTTTCCTGCTTGACCTTACCCTTGCAGCAAGGTTTATGCTCATTCACAGTAAACAAAAAGCAAGGATTTCAACATGAACCATTTCTCTATTGCCCTTTCCGGGCTCAGCTGTATGGGCTGTGCGAGAAAAGTCGAGCGCAGCCTGCAAGAGAACACCGACGCCGAAATTATCGAGCTGTCTCCGACACAGGTTGTGGTCAATACCTCCAAGTCGTTTGAGCAAATCCGGCGCCATATTACTGCGCTCGGTTATCAGGCTGGCAATAATGTTGAGCTGAATCTGTCAGGGCTGAGTTGTGACCACTGTGTCAACAAAATCCGCACTGCACTGGAAGCAACTGAATCGGTCAGTGAAATCAATATCGACACTCAACACCTGAGTGTTTACACCCCTCTAGCCCCGGAAGACATTATCGCGATCGTTGAGTCACTGGGATACCAAGCAATTCCGGCTGACTCAGCCGTATCCCCACAAGCAGATGAAGCACTAGTGAGCGCGCAAACTCAGGCGCAACATACACCTGACACAAAAGCCTCACCGGATAGCCTTGCGACTCACCTGTTGATTGAAGGCATGACCTGCGCAAGCTGCGTCTCCTCTGTTGAACGGGCCCTGTTGTCGGTTGAGGGCGTAGACAAAGCGCAGGTGAACCTGGCTGAACAGAGTGCGATCGTCTTTTCAAATCTGGCGCAGCCACAGTTGACCCAATCCCTGACCGATGCGGTTCGCACTGCAGGTTACAAAGCCAAACTGGTGGCCGACCCTGCCACGCAGCAGGAAGAGCAAGCCAAACAGTTGAAACAGCAACAACAGTGGCACCTGAGTGCCGCCATTAAAGGCTTAATCATCGGCGCCCCCCTTATGTTATGGGGAGTATTGGGTGGCAACATGATGATCCGCAATGCCAGTGATCAGTTCGCTTGGGGCATCGTGGGGTTGCTCTGCTTATGGTTGCTGGCCACGGCCGGACGCGACTTCTTTATCAACGCCTGGCAGGCACTGAAACACAAACGAGCGACCATGGATACATTGGTCGCTCTGGGCACGGGGTCGGCTTGGCTGTACTCGATGCTGGTGATTGCTTTTTCTGATTGGTTCCCCCCCGCCGCGCGTCATGTTTATTTTGAAGCCAGTGCGATGATAGTCGGCCTGATATCTCTCGGTCATTACATTGAAGCCAAGGCCAAAGCCAAAACCACCCGTTCACTGCAGGCTCTGATCAATCTGCAGCCTCAAACCGCGACTTTAATAGGCCCTCAAGGCGACGAAAGTATTGCGGTTGAGCAAATTCATCTCGGCATGCAACTGCGCATCAAGCCGGGCGAGAAAATTCCGGTCGACGGAAAAGTAGTGAGTGGTGAATCGTATGTGGATGAATCGATGCTGACCGGCGAACCTCTTCCGGTCATCAAGCACACTGGCGAACCTCTCTCAGCCGGAACACTGAACAGTGATGGTTCACTGGTAATGGAAGCCACAGGTATCGGCGCTCAGACCATGTTGGCACGCATCATACGTCTGGTCCGTGAAGCGCAAAGCAGCAAACCTGCCCTTGCCAAATTGGCTGACCAGATTTCAGCGGTCTTTGTTCCCGTGGTAGTCGCGATTGCCATTGTGGCAGCGCTGATCTGGTTTGCCGTTGGCCCGGATCCAAGAGCAAGTTATATGTTGGTTATCGCGACAACCGTACTGATCATCGCCTGTCCATGCGCGCTGGGGCTGGCTACGCCACTTTCGGTCACCGTTGGCGTTGGCAAAGCTGCCGAAATGGGGATTCTGATCAAAGACGCCGATGTGCTTCAATCCGCCAGCAAAATCGACACGGTGGTGTTCGATAAAACCGGCACCCTGACTCAGGGCAAACCCGGTGTGCAGCAGGTGTTTACGTTTGGTATCAACGAACCGGCACTGCTTGAGCTGCTTTATACCGCCGAACGTCAGTCAGAGCATCCACTTGCCAAAGCCATCTGCCAGTATGCACGAGAGCATCAGGCGAATACTCTGGAAGTAGACACATTTGAAAACGTGAAGGGCCGAGGTATTAAAGCCACCATCGCAGGCCGGCGTATCTCGGTGGGCTCTCTGCAATACCTTGCTTCCTCTGGCGTGGATATGAGCATCGCGAAAGAGGCACAGGCCACGTTAGAGCGCAATGCTTGGACCCCCGTGGCCATTGCCGAGGAACAAAAGCTTATCGGCTTAGTCGCCATTGCAGACCCGCTGAAAGCCGAATCTCAAGACACGATTCAAGCATTGAAACAGTTGGGAATCCATACCGTGATGCTGACTGGTGATCACCAGTCTGTTGCGGATGCTATCGGTCAACAGCTCGGCGTTGATCAGGTGATCGCTCAGGTTCTGCCGGATGAAAAAGCTGGCCATATTGAAGCGCTCAAAAAACAAGGACGTAAAGTCGCCATGGTGGGTGATGGCATCAATGATGCTCCGGCTCTGGCGTTAGCAGATATTGGTATCGCGATGGGCAGCGGCAGTGACGTGGCGATTGAAAGTGCTCAGATGACTTTACTGAATTCTTCACCAATGGCTGTACTCAAAGCGATTGAACTGTCGAAGGCAACCATCAGAAATATGAAACAAAACCTGTTTGGAGCCTTTGTTTACAACTCCTTAGGCATTCCGGTTGCGGCTGGAGTTCTGTATCCGGCCTTTGGCTTCCTGTTAAGCCCGGTCGTTGCTGGTGCGGCGATGGCTTTGTCGTCAATCACAGTCGTCAGCAACGCAAATCGACTAAGATTATTTAAGTCCACTTTTGATTCTTAAGAGGTCAATATGAAACTAAAAACACTCTCGCTGCTGGTTCTGAGCGCGTTATCGACACAAGCACTGGCTGCCGAAATCATTAACCACAAATCACCCTACTGTGGTTGCTGCAGCGAATGGACCAAACACATGCGTGACGCTGGCTTTACTGTCACAGAAAAGCTGCACAAAGACATGAACAGCGTGAAGCAGCAGTACGGAGTTAAGCCTGAACTCGCTTCCTGTCATACTGCTGAAATCAATGGTTACGTGTTTGAAGGCCACGTGCCAGCCAAAGATATCAAGGCATTTCTCGATAACCCACCAGCCAATGCCAAAGGTTTAGCTGTACCGGGAATGCCTGTTGGCTCACCTGGTATGGAGTACGGAGACCAAAAAGACGCGTTTCATGTTTATGCGTTTAACGAGCAAGGCCAGGTCTACACCTTCAGCAGCTATAACCAATAAAGAAAGCCCCGTAAGACGGGGCTTTCTTACCTAAAATCTGAACGGATGTAAGTCACAACCTGATTTACACGATCCCATGGGATCGGATCAATCGTCGCATTCTCTGATTTTGCGCGCTCAAGAATATCTTGGTATTCCCAGCCTTTTCGATAGCTTGCTGCATCCCTGCCGTCAATGCTTTTATCACTCTCTTTCACTGGCGCGATCTCATCGATAAAGGTGTAAGTACCGCACCCAGACAGCCAAACTTTAGCCTGACCATTAGGGAGCAAACCAAAAACTACTTCATTCTCAAAGCAACTCACATTTTTATTATAAAGAAACTGTTGCCTCGCCAACATTTTAGTTTTGATCTCTTTCGATAACTTGAGTTGAGTGACAAAGAAGCGCTGATCAAACAGTGAGGTCCAGTAAACGTAAATACTATCAGGTAAATATCTCATCGCTGCAATCTGAGGCAAGCGTCTATTGCCGGATCCAAGGGGAAGAGCAAATCCGTCATAGTCAGGCAGCAACGCTCTAATATTAGATAAACGACTTGCCGCCATTGCCGCAGCGCTCGTGTCATTGTGCATCAGTGAGGTCCAATCTTGTGCCTCATTGATGCCATACGAACGACCTACTTTTACAGGATAGAATGAAGGAGTGCTAATCCTAACCTGCCATGGGGGAAAATCCTCAGGCAAGCTAGGAGAGCGAACGAATGCCAACACCGGAAAACTCAGAACAAAAACGAACACTGCAATTAAATGACGAATCAATTGATATTCCTAACTCAGTGAGGGAGATGTCCACAATAACATCGCTTAATGGCTAAAAGTCTTTGTTCTAAAGTCTGGACGAAGATAAGTCACAACCTGATTTACACGCTCCCATGGGATCGGATCAATCGTCGCATTCTCTGATTTTGCGCGCTCAAGAATATCTTGGTATTCCCAGCCTTGTCGATAGCTTGCTGCATCCCTGCCATCAATGCTTTTATCACTCTCTTTCACTGGCGCGATCTCATCGATAAAGGTGTAAGTGCCGCACCCAGACAGCCAAACTTTAGCCTGACCATTAGGGAGCAAGCCAAAGACTAAATCATTTTCGTAACAGTTCATTCGGTTGTCGTAGAAAAACTGCTTTTGGATCAACATCTTGGCTTTCAATTGTTCTGAAAGGTGAAACTGAGTGACAAAGAAGCGCTGATTAAATAATGATGTCCAATAGAGATACACCGTATCTGGTAAATGGTTCGTTTCAGCTATTTGACGTACGTACGAAACAGGAGGCCCTAAATACAGCTCAAAACCATCGTATTCGGGGAAGTCTACACGGACATTGGAGAGGCGGCTGGCAGACATTCCCGACATATGATTATGCAATAATGAAGTCCAGTCCTCGTTTTCATTCACTCCAAAGCCTCTATTAACAACAGCGGGATAAAAAGATGACATTGTGATGCCAACCCTCCACGCCTTAAGATCGTCTGGTAACTCAGGCAGATGAGTAAATGCACGAGCCTGATTGACAAAAAGGAGCAAGAACAACGCCAATATCAATTTCATGGAATCGTCGACCAGAGGTGAAAGTTGCGGTAACCAAGTTATCTTGGTTTGAAAGTGTATATCTTATTGACCTTGTCCCAAGGTATTGGCGTCAAGCTAACCTTCTCTTCATCAGCACGCTTTTGAATGCGCTCAAAGGTCCAACTGCTACGATAGCTTTCTGCATTACGTCCATCGGTATCTTCACTGTTTTCTGCTGCGGGTTCGAGTTCTGTCAGGTAGGAAAAACGATTGCAACCGGCGATCCAAACTTTGGCATGACCATTCGGTAATAATCCGAAAATCAAATCACTTTGGTAACAAGTGCGTTTGGCATTGTATGGACTCGTGGTCAGTACCATCATGCGTTGCTTGATATCATCCGTAAGTTCGAACTTGGTAACAAAAAAGCGCTGATTAAACAGTGATACCCAATATAAATATACGGTGTCTGGTAAATGGTTCGTTTCCGCTACCTGTCTTATGTAATTGACACCTGTACCAATATACAAACCAAATCCATTATAGTCAGGGTCTAAACTTCTAACACCTTTCAAGCTGGTTGCCGACAATGTTGCCCCTGGCGTCTCATTATGAAGCAGAGATGTCCAGTTTTCACTTTCGTTAACACCATATCCTTTTGTCAAATGTGCCGGATAAAAAGACGGGGATGCAATACCAATACGCCATGCAAGCAAATCCTCAGGGAGGGTAGAGGCACTAACAAATGCAAACGCTGGGGAGAATTGGCATAGATTAAACACTAATATTATAATACGTATCATTATCATTCCTTACATTCGAAGACCTGCCTAACATACCGCCCAGATTGTTTGTGCTCATTTGGCTTGTTAGCAATTCCATTGTCCGAAGAATGGTGAATAAGATTAGACTTTTGCAGTTTTATCAGCATATCTTGGTTCATTAAGCTAGGATCAACGCAACCTTGTAGAGCTTGCTCCAACACGGAGTCAGCTTTCTTTTTAAATTCAATATCACCAATTTTTTCACTCACATTAAAGTTTTTGTTATTCACATCGTTAATATCAGGAATGGCATTGCTATGGAATAGCACGCCTTTATTTAAAGCAAGCCCGAACATCAGCCTCAGATACAATCTCGAGAGTTCACCTTCCACGACCCTCTTTTTATATAGTTTCCCGATCAAGACCGGGCGGTTGCCCGCACCTCTGGAAACAAACTCTTTCGTATAATTGGAGGCTTCCCACCCTAAACTGACCTCCTTGGCCAATTCCACATCTAGTCGCTTACTAAGATACTCTCGTGTTCTTTCGTAGCTATATACATTATCGTTGTGAGGACGCTGCACTTTAGCAATGCACTTGCTTTCTAAGCGTGGGAGCAAATACTCTGGATCGTCATAATATCCCGTAGCGTGATATCCGCCACCTAAATCGGAATGCGCTCCCGGTAATACGACTTCTAAAAAATGCCCGGCAGGGTTGAGCTTATTGAGACAAAAGTTGTAACGATATTCCGTTGTGGGGTGCGCGGTCAGATGTACTGCGCTCTTTACTTTAGCAGGATCTAACCACAACCGGACATCGCCGTTGTCATTATTGTGAGGAGTGAAGTCAGCCCGTCCAAAATCCACTATCGCCGCAACAGTATCAAACAGCCCAACAAAATTAGCGCAGCAATTTCGGGATTCATCCCAAGCGAAAGAGGAGGATAGAACTATTCCCTGAGATACCATCGCTTTTTCTAGGTTTTGAGCCAATTCACCACGACTTCCTTCGGCCATCACGTTAACAAAATGACGTGCAGCAGCAGCCCCGCGACTAAAGCCAAAAACATCAAACTCAATACATCCTATTCCATCAAACGTATAAGGTTCGATATCGACAGACAATTGAGATATGTGGTCACAGAGCTGTTCAATCCCTGTCGATACTTTGGCAACCACACCATAGTCACCGGTCCCTAGCGCCTGCCCTGGAAAAATAGATTCATCTGCAGGTGCTAGATTAGTTTCATTCCCAGTTCCAATACCTGTGACATATTCCCGATGAACATACAGATTCTGATCTTGTAATAATGTTTTCTCCCGGAAAAAACTCGAATAAAGGTCATACAGTTTTTGTATGTTGGTCAGTTCATTTGTTGCACTACCATCAACGCTCTCATCATCTTGCCAGAACCAATAAAAACGATCGTTTGGATAACTAAAACAGTTGCCGGGTAAATCTTTAATTTTCACCTCAGAAGGAGAAATCCCTGCTTTTTTTGCAATTTCATTTTTACCTTGCTCAAAACGTTGTTTCCATTCACCAATATACCGCTCAAACTGTTGCTTGCCCCATTGGGCACTGAATGTGTTGTTTCCTGTGCCATCGAAGAACATCCCGACGCGAAGCGTGATGTAATTAAACCCTCGCACTTTGATCAGGTAGCTGTTCCCCGACTCCAGATTTATCATATCGGCTTTGCCCGCTTGATGCCGCTCTGGCAACACTTGCTCGGGTTGCAGTACGACAAAATCCCCCGCCGTGGCATTCAGAAGTTGTCTGGGGGTGGCTTTATATCCCACTACGTTTTCTTCAATCCAGACACAGACAGGATCTTGCTCACCTTGATATGGTTTGCGCGCTTCCGAGTCCTGTAACCACGCAGGGTTGTCAAATTGTAGCTCGACGGCTCCTTGAGCAATATTACATAATAGAATGTTGCCTTGGCTGGCCTTGACAGGAAAACACTTGCCCGCACTATCTTTGAGTACTCCAGGCACGCTGTTAAACGGCTGGTTGTGCTCATCCACCAAGCGAATTTCAATCCAGTTGAGTTCACTGGCACTGCTACTCACCGACTGCTGTTGTTCCGCTTTATCGGTCCCGCCTTGCCAGAAAACACTGTGCTCTGGTGGATAACCTCCCTGGTCATCGGACGCCTTCGTCGGCTTTTGGTTCACCGCCGAAAGCGTACCTGCATTGCTGTACGCCTCTGCGGCCGCATCGTAATCGTAGGCATTGT